>JBIISI010000037.1:0-19267 GCA_044341105.1 Rickettsiales bacterium
CGTGCGTGGCGAGGGCCGCGCGCAGGTGGCGCAGCATGTCTTCGGTCGCTTCGCGGCTGGTGCCTTCGGCGCGTGCAACCAGCGCAGCCTGCGTGTTGCTGGGGCGCAGCAGCCACCAGCCCTCTGGCGTGGAAACACGCACGCCGTCGAGCGTATCGACATGGGCGCCTTCGTGTTTCAGGGTGCGGGCAATGGCCTCGACCACGTCGAATTTCTTCTCGTCCGGGCAATCGATGCGCAACTCTTCGGAGGCATGCAGCACCGGCAGCGCATCGATCAGCGCCGAGAGTTTCTGGCCCGATTCGGCAACGATGCGCGCCACACGAAGCGCCGCGTAGATCCCGTCATCGAAGCCGAAATACTGATCGGCGAAGAACAGGTGGCCGCTGGCCTCGCCCGCGAATTTCGCGCCCACTTCGCGCATTTTCGCCTTGATGAGCGCATGGCCGGTTTTCCACATCAGCGCCACGCCACCATGGCCGGCCACGTCGCGGAACACCGCGTCGGAGGTTTTCACATCGGCGATGATGGTGGCACCGGGGCTGCGCTTCAGCACGTCGCGCGCGAGCAGCATGAGCAAATGATCGGGCGAGACGATGCGGCCAAGATCGTCGACCAGCCCGAGGCGGTCGCCATCGCCGTCGAACGCGGCACCGAAGGCGAGCGCCGGATTATCGGCCAGCGCCTGTTGCAGCGTGGCGAGGTTTTCCGGCACGGCAGGGTCGGGGTGGTGGTTGGGAAAGCGGCTGTCCGGCTCGAAAAACAGGGTGGTGTGTTCGGCCTCGCAGCCATCGAGTAGCGGCTGCAGCACCACGCCCGCCACGCCATTGCCCGCGTCCCACGCGATGGGCAGCGTATCGAGCGCGCGGCTATCGCCGAGGCTGCGTTTCAGCTCGTCGATATACTCATCGATCATGTCGACTTCTTCGCGCTGGCCGCGCGAATGCAATAAATTGCCTTCTTCGATGCGGGTGCGCAGCGCCGCCAGATCGGTGCCGTAGAGCGAGCATTCATCGCACATGAATTTCGCACCGTTATGGGTGGGTGGGTTGTGCGAGCCAGTAATCATCACGCTGCCATCGGCCTTCAGATGGTGCGTGGCGAAATAACACATGGGGGTGGGGCCCATGCCCGCATCTAGCACATGGGCACCGGCTTTCAACATGCCCTCCACCATCGCTTCGAACAGGTTGGGCGAGCTTTCACGCGCATCACGCATTGCCACGATCAGCGGCGTGCGGCATTGCACCTGCTCCGAGACATGGCTGGCGAAGGCATGGCCGATGGCAAGGAAATCCGCCGCATCGAGATGCTCGCCCACAATGCCGCGAATATCGTAGGCGCGAAACAGCGATGGGTGCGGGATTTTCATGCGATGCGAAGCCTAGGCGGCAGTTTCGGCCATGGCGGGCGCCGGGGTGGCAGGGGCCGCAGGCTCGGGCGTTTTCGGCGTGGGCGGCGCAATGCGCGGCGCGGTGATGGGATCGGAATTGTCGGTGCGCAACTCCTGCACGCGGCGCTCGATCACCGGAATGCGAAGGGCTTTCAGCAGCTCGCGCACTTCCTGCCGCGCCGCGAGGTGCGACATGGAAAGCGTGCCCGCTTTTGTGGTTTCCAGCACGTCGAGTACGGTGAGGCCGAGCAGGAAAAGCTCGCGGTAGATCACGCGCTCGGAGAAACCCGGTGCCTGGCGGAAACCGAGGCGTTTGCTCAGTTCTTCCATCACCTGCGTGATCTGGCGTTTGTTGCGCGCATCGAGGTTACTCAGGCGGTTGCGCATCACGATCCAGTCGATCGAGCCGCCATCGCGGCGGGCGCGCTGCAGTTTTTGTTCCCATAGCATTTCGGAATAAATACTCGGGCGCTCGACTTCGAGCGTCATACCATTCACGGAGCCCAGCACGTCGAGATCGACGAAACTGTCGTTCACCGGGGTGATGACCGTGTCGGCATAGGAATGCGCGAGGCGAGCGAGATAGGTGTCGTTGCCCGGCGCGTCGATGACCACGAAATCGCAGCTCACGAGCAGCTTAGCCAAACCGCGGGTGAAGCGCTCGCGCTCGTCTTCCTCGGTCTCAATCTGCGTGGCAAACGGGCTTTTGGTGATGACGATATGGTGCGGGCACGGTAACGGCGAATTTTCTTTGGTAATCGTGTTGCGGCGATTCTCCAGGTAGCGGGTGAGCGAGCGCTGGCGCGCGTCGATATCCATGCTGCCCACTTTGAAACCCAGCCGCAGCAGCGCAATCATGAGATGCATGGTGGTGGTGGTTTTGCCCGAGCCGCCCTTTTCATTGCCCATGACAATGATGTGGCCGCGTTTCGGCAAGGGGTTTGCGCTGGTGGGTGCCTGTTGCATGGATGCCGATGTGAGTGAAGATTCCTTGCAACGCTAAACCAACTATTGCAGGGTGACAAGCAAAGAACAGGGTTTTTTTGCCATGGATTGGGCCACCGCCTTCACACTGCTCCTCACCACCGCCATGCTGGCCGTGATCGTTATGGACACGGTGCATTACGTGATTCCCAACAGTTTGAACGCCTTCCTGCTCGGTGCTTACCCGCTGGCGGCGTATTTGCTGGGCCTGCAGTGGGAAATGGCCTTGCTGGCGGCAGGCATCGCGCTGCTGGTCGGGCTGGCGATTTTCGCGCTGGGCCTGATGGGCGGCGGCGACATTAAGTTGCTGGTGGTGCTGACCCTATGGCTGGGCTGGAGCCGGGCCGTGATCGATTTCTTGATGCTGACCGCGATCATGGGTGGCGTGCTGGTCATGGTGCTGCTGCTGGTGCGCTGGCTGGTTGCACCGCTATGGCAGCGCATAAGCCGCACCCGCAGCCTGCCGCGCATTCTCACCGCGAAACAGCCGGTGCCGTATGGCATCGCCATCGCACTGGCGTTTTTGCTGCTGCTTTACCGCGCGCAGGTGCCGGGCTTGGCGGCGATTTAGGGGTTGGAGTTAGGACTTTTAGATATAGGATTTAGATTTAAGATTTTTATTCCTAAATCTCTCTAGTCCTAAGTCTTAAATCTCTCTAATCCAAAATCTCAAAACGGCTTATCGAGATGCTTGTTGCGGATGACTTTGTCGTCCGGCGAGTGGGGCGTGTGCTCTTTCTCGACGATTTTCTTGCCCAGCGCGATCAGCAGCTCGTGGTTAAATTCCGCGCCGAAAATGAAAATAATGTTCATCACGAAGAAGAAAATCAGCGTGGCGATGAAGCTCGAGAGCGAGCCGTAGATGATGTTCACCTGGCTGACATTGTCGAGGTAGAACGTCACCAGCGCCGCCCCGCCGATCCACAGCACCACCACCATCAACGCGCCGGGCACCACCGCCCACATGGTCTGGCGGATGTTGGGCAGCCAGTAATACAGGCTGGCCACCGCGAGAAACAGCACCAGACCGCCCACGTAAATAAAATCGCTGATGAAAAAGCGCATCACCTCTTCCGGCACTTCGATGCTGGTGGTGGCGGTGAAATTATAGAACACCAGCGGTGCCAGCACGAGGATCGACATGACCACGATGATGAGCAGCGTGAACAGCATGATCTGCAGAATGGAAAGCAGGCGGCGCAGGTAGTAATTCGGCGGTTCGCTCACCTGATAGGCACGGTTGAGCACCGTGCGAAGGCCTTCCACCGCCGATGACGCCGTCCAGATCGCGCCGAGGATCGACACGGTGAGCAGGCCCTGCGGCGGGCCACTCATGATTTCGTCGATGCGCGGGCGCAGGGCCGCCACCGCCTCGGCTGGCAGGTGGCTGATGATGAGTTCGATGAACTGCGTGCCCAGCTCGCCCTGCCCCACAAACCCGCCTGCCGCCACAATCAGCACCAGAAACGGAAACAGCGATAGCAGCGCAAGGAAAGTCAGGTACCCGGCCAGCTCGATCCCGTCATTCTCGACGAGGTTGTCGCCCGCGCGGTAAAGCAGGCCAAAACTATTGCGAAGGATGCGCCACATGGCGCGACCCTAGCGGCATCGCCCGCGCGGCGCAACCTCCAGCGATGACAGCGCCCCTTCCCTGTGGCAAGATAGGGCCCTATGGCGCCTGGCAACCACTATCACTCGCTGCATTTCATTCCCGCCACCGAGCGCTGGGAGATGCCCCCGGCGCTGGAGCGCGCGTCGCAGCAGCTGGTGCGCTCGGGGCGGTTGCGCATCAACGCCGATACGGAGCGCAACTTCGTGCGCCACGGCACCAGCGACAGCGATGCCACCTTCACCGCGCGCGAGCTGAACGACCCGGCCCTGCTGCCGCGCACGCTGGCCGCGCTAAAGCGCCATGTGCCGCCCTCCATGGGCGAGCAGGGCGTGCAGGATTTGTTGGAACGCATGCGGCGCGACCTGTTCAAGGCGCGCGGCATTGACACCGCGCGCGAGCTGAAAGTGGCGCGGGTGCTGGTGCAATCCGCCCACCCGGCGGTGGTGCAACTGGTGCTGCAATCGGGCGCGGAAATTTTTGTGTCGTATGCCCACAGGGTCGGCGACCTGCTTGCTGTGCATGAATGGCAGACGCACGGTACCGCAGGCGGCCTGCAAACCACGCTGGATAGCGGCCAGCGCGTGTTTATCTCGTGCGGCGGCGACCCGTTTTTCGCCGGCGAGCACAAACACTACGTGACCGATGGCTGGCCGGCGCTGGCGCGCATGGTGGTCATCGGCGCGCAGGAACTGGGCCATTTTGCCGATTTGATCCGCAACGGGCAGGCCATTCTCGGGCGCTATTCGCTGTCCGACATCGCGCGCGACAGCCGCCTGCGCGACATGGCCCACCTCGCCCGCTGGCAGCAGCTGGCGCAGCAGGCAGGGCTCGCCGCCCAGCAGCAGCGCGAAGCCAGCCTTGCGTTCTACAACAAGCGCGGGCGCTACGGCCTGCGCCGCTGCTATTGGCGGCTGCGCTGCGCGCTCGGCTGGCGCGCCCTGCGCAGCCGCCTGAAGCCCCACGGCATGCCCCTGACCTTCCGCACGTTTCCGGCCTATCGGCGCGGCGAGGCACTGGCCCTTTTCCTCGATGATATGGCGTTCAACCTCGCCCCGGATGCCGACGCCTATCGTCGCGCCGACCCGGAAGCCGAGGCCGCCATTGCCACCATCGAAGCCGTGGCGCGCGTGCCGCAGCAGGGCATGAAATGGGGGGCGGATGCAGTACTGGCCGCCTGGCCCCACCTCGCCCCGGTATATACCGGCGCGGTCATTCCCGGCTGCATCGCCGCGCTCGACGGCACCTTCCCGAGCGATTTTATGCCTGCTCACCAGAAGCTTAGCGCCTGGCTTCGCCGCCGCTGGTATGCACGGCCGGATTACCACCCGTAACCCGCAAAAAATCGTGATTTTCTGCCGCATTGTCATCAAACCGTCATGGTTGTGCGGTAGGATACAACCATGGTTACCGCCACCACAGCCACCCAAGCCCCCGCCCCGGTCGATACGACCGAGGAAGACGAGCGCCGCAAAAAAGAGGCGATGCGCGGGCTGTTCGATTGGCTGAATCCCTTCAACTGGGGTATCGGCAATATGCTGATGCTGGGCCTGCTGGCCGTCGGCGCGTATTTCCTCGCCACTACCGAGAATGGCAAAAAATTCCTCAGCAACGCGGGCGACTGGCTGAAAGAAACCTTCAGCGGCTTCACCGGCTGGCTGGCCAAAACCTTCCCCGGCCTCGCCAGCTATCTGGCCCCCGAAGAAATGACCAAGGCCGCCGAAGATATCGGCGACAAAGACGCACCGGGCCGCCTCATCAAGCTGCTCTCGGAAGAGGGCGTGGCACTGACCGGCGATAGCGCCATTGCGGATAAAGCCATCCTGCGCGCCATGCGCGAGGAAGGGCCGTACCTCGCCGCCATCGCCAAGCGCAGCGCGGGCGGCACTGGCACCGATAGCAACAGCGCGCGCGTGCTGGCCTCGGTGAAAGCCTTCGTCGCCAAGCCCGAGAACATTCAGGCCGCCCTCGCGCCCGAGCTGCGCGCCACCACCTTCGCCCTGCTGGAAGCGGCCAGCCCCGTGCCCTTCGCGCCCGGCAAGCTGGGGGCGTTCATCACCAAAATCGGCCTCGATACCAGCGGCAAAGCGACCCCGTTGCTGGGCGAGCTTATCACCGGCCTCACCGGCGACAGCGCGGCCCAAACCCGCGCCATGATGCAGCTGGTGCGCCGCGTCGACCAGCCCACCATGCAGGCGCTGCTTGGCGGGGTCGACACCAGCAAGATTCAGGATGCCGCCCTGCGCGACGCCGTCGAGCAGGCCAAAGGCCTCAGCGCCAGCGCCGCGACCTATGGGCAGGTGCAGCAGCTGGCGGGCAATATCGCGCCGGAAAAACTCAGCGCCTTCATGGGCACGGTGGCGGGCGGCAAGCTGGGCGATAGCCTGAATATGCTGGCGCGCGACCCGGAATTGCGCGGCGCGTTTGCGAAAATGGACGCGCAAAAACTGCCCGCCACCCTGCGCGATGCAGTCGATTTCATCAAAACCGCCACCCCGCGCGAGCTCGCGGTCGTCGCCCGCATGGAGGCGCGTTTTAATAACGCCGGCGGTTCATTCGTCGATTATTACACCGCCCTGAGCACCAACGAAAAGGGCCAGAAACTGGCCGGGGCCGCGCTGTCGCAAAGCGTGGTCACCCACCTGCTCGACCCCGCCTTCCGCGCCCCACTGCGCAACCCGCAGAACACCTACGACCTCGCCGTGATCCTGAACGAACAGGCCGCCCACACGCGCGACCCCGCCGACCGCGCGACCAAAGCCTTCCTCGGCACCATGCAGGGCAACAACCCGCACAACCTCAACCTACTGGTCAATTTCGTCGACCAGGTGGCCAAGCAGCCTGCCAACCAAAGCGAGCGCACCCTTCGATTGGTGAATGGCATTGTCGGCATGGCCAGCGGCGACCCGAAACTTGCCAGCCAGTTCTCGCAGAAAGACCTTGGCGAATTCATCAAGGTGCCGGCCAATGCCAGCCTGCTTGCCTCGCTGCTGCAGAAGCTCGATGTCAGCAAACTCGCCGCCCCGCAGCGCGAGCTGTTCGTGAAATACCGCGGCAGCATCAGTGCCGTACTGCGCGACCCGGCCAGCCGCGACACGGTGGGTGATCTCGTCGCCAACGGCAGCGGCAAATTCACCACCGTGCCCGGTGATTGGGGCCTCGCAGCAGCGGCCAACGCCATTGGCGAGGCGTGGTTTTGGAATATCTCCGGCGCGACGCCGACCATGAAAGCCCACCGCAGCGAGCTGGAATCGCTGGCCGATATCAGCAGCACGCTGGGCAAAGCCGGGGTGCAAACCGGCACGGCCGCCGCCCCCGCCCAGCCGCGCACGGCGGCCAGCCCAGCCCAGCGCAGCTAAGCGCGCCGCGCCCAGCACATCCCCCCGCTTTCTAACGGCCAACGACCCGCAGAGTTTACTCCCTCTCTACTCTGTCATGCCGAAAAAGATTGGATGGGAAGTGGTGCAGCATCGGCTACGGTATCGCTCCGCACTGTGACCGCGCATCGTCGCAACCGACAGCCCCCGCACACGAAGCGCTACGCGCGTAACGTCCACACCTCCACCAAAAGTGACCGTGTGAAACGCTGCACTTTGGCCACCGAAGGCGACGAATCCTGCACTGCCCTACCATGTGGCATCTGGGATAAAAAAGAATGCGAACCTGTTATGCCGGGCTTGTCCCGGCATCCGCCGCGCCACCATTGCAACGCACCACCCGTGGCACCGCAGACCCCGCCACACGGCCGGGGCGACACCCTCACGATGCGAGGTCCATTACGGATCATCGACAACACGGTCGATCCTCCTCCACAGGGGGGTACCAGATACAAGAAAAAGGGCGGAAGCATGGCTGCTTCCGCCCTTGATGGTTGATGCGATCGCCGCGGCTTAGATGCCGTTGCCACCACCCGGGACACCCGGAACGCTCGGCGGCACAGGGCGCACCGGGCAGAGCGGACGAAGCGCGCCGCCGCAGTAATCGGGCAGCTCGGGCAGGAACGGGATATCCCCGCCACCGCCGCCACCGGGCACGATGAACGGAACAATCACCTTCACCCATGCGCGCCACGACGTGCCGGGGTGCGCAGGCAGGCTGCCCACATCGGCATGGTGGCCGGCGAAGAACTCGGCTTGCTTGCCCGCCAGCACATCGCGCGAGGGCGTGCCGCTGTTGAGCTCCAGCATGGTGTTGACGGCACCCGCCGGCAGGCCTTTGCCCGCGTTCAGGTCTTTGCCAAAGCCCGCCAGCGTCGAATTCAAATCGGCGCCGTTGGCGTTAATGGTCGCTTTCAGCGCATCGGTTTGCGCGGCGGTCAGGCTGGTGCCACCGGCTTTCACCTGGTCGGCCAGTACGGCGTCCACCTTCGCGGCTTTCTCGGCGGGCGAGGCGCTGCTGCCGGCCACGGCCAGCAATTGCGTCTGCGCATCGGCGGAAAGCAGCGGGGCGCTGTTCGTGCCCGCGTTCAGCGTCGCCGGCGAACCCGCCAGCACCGATTGCAGCGCGGCCGCTTTTTCTTCCGGCGTTTTGGCAACCACCAGGGCGGCCTGCAGCTGGGTCGATTGCTGTGGGGTCAGCTCGGCACCGCCTGCCGCATTCTGCGACGCGGCGATTTCCTTCAGCTGCGCCGTGAAGGCGGCGCTGATGGCCCCGTCTTTCGCGACCAGACCGGCAAGGCGCGAAGCCGCATCCGCTTTGGCACCGGGGTGTTTGCTGTCCGGTGCGGCGAAATAGCCCGCCAGTTCGGTTGCAGCAGCGTTTTCTGCCGTCGCCCGTGCCGCCACATCGTCGCCCGCTGCCAGGTAAGCTTTCAGGTGATGCTTCATGAGGTCGGCATAGTTGTTGGCGTCTTTGGTGCCTTTATCGACCGTGCTCAGGTAGCTGCTCAGGCTTTTTGTCGCCCCGGCATCCAGCTTGCCGGTGGCGGCCGCTTCGAGCAGGGTGAGGCTGAAGACCGTCGGCTGCGCTGCCGCCGCCGTCAGCACGGTTTCGTTGTTCACCTGCGCTTGCAATACGCGGCTTGTGTCGCTGCTGGTCGAAATGGCCAGCGCTTTTTCACCGGCGCTGCGCGCGGCAGCGGCAACATCGGTCGGCAGCACGGTGGCGCCGAGGCGAACGCCCGCCGCCAGAGCCGCTGCGTTGGTGGTGCGAATGGTGCCGCCCTGCGCCGCGTTCAGCTCTTCCTCGCTGACCGTGACCACTTTGCCTTGCGTTGCCAGCATTTGCGTGCCCTTCATCACTCCACCACCGAGGTTTTCGGTGGCGTTTTTACCCGCCACTTCGATGTCGCTGAGGGTTTGTTTGCCCAGCTTCGCTTCGATGCGGCGATAGGTTTCGCTGCCCTGGCCACCGTTCACGCGGGCGTTTTCCGCCGTGCGCTCGGTGAGGCCTTCGGCGATAGCGGTCGAGGCATAGTACACGCCTTTGCCGTGCGCCGCTTCCACCTTGCCGAGGAATTCCTGGCCGATGAACTGGCGGATCGCGTCTTTCTGCTCGGGCGTGCCGTTCTGCCAACGCTCTTTAAAATCGTCGGAGAAAATGAAAACGTTGCCGTCTTCTTTCACGAACAGGCCGCGGTTCTGGTTGCGGTTGGCACCCGGCGTGGCGAGGCCGAACGTGGCGCTGTTGGCCACCCCGTTCAGAATGCTCTGGCCGCGGTAATCCATGTTGTTGCGGTGCACTTCACCGGCCAGCGTTTCCCCCATGGTCTGGGCAAAGCGGTCGGCCTGGCTGTCTTTGGTGAAATCGAGGATGGTTTTGTTGTCTTTCGCACCCTTGCGCGAGGCGTGGAACGCAAGGTCGGTGACCTTTTGCAGCGCGCCGGGGGTATCCGACAGGTAGGTGATGTAATCGTCGAGCAGCGCGGGATCATTGCGCAGCTTGCCAACCACCGCGCCGGTATTGGCGTGGAACTGGTCGGTCGACTGGCGCGCGGTGTTGAACACCGCACCGCTGCCGATTTCGTATTCACGCGCGGTCGGCGTGCGCAGGGTGTTTAGCTCGGCGGCGTAGCGGGTGCCTTCGGCGGCGGCCTGCTGGGTGCGCCATTCGGCTTTGCTCACATCGTCCGGGCGGGCTTTGTCGTGATCCGCGCCATAGCCTTTGCCGATGAATTTCAGCGCCGCGCGGTCGGCCACCATGCCGTCCAGCGGGTTGTACATGGCTTGTGCACCCGCGTCGCCACCCAGCGCGCCTTTCAGCGCGTTGTGATCGCTATACAGGCCAATGCGCGATTCGTAGGTCGCTTTCAGGCCCTGCTGTTCTTCGGCCGAAAGGGCGGCGAAGGCCGGGCTGGCCAGCACGTTACGCGTGGCTTCCTGCACCGCTTCGATATTGCCGACCGGCACGCCGCGCGAGCTGACCGACCACACGATCGGGCTGAGGGCGAGGCGCTCGTTCATGTCGAGCAGGGCTTTGGCATCGGCGGCGTTCGGGCTTTGCTCGAAACGCGCGGCCACTTTCGGGTACTGGCTCCACACCGCTTCGAATTTGGTGATCTCGTCGAGCGCTTCCGGCGTGGCGTTCCACTTGCCGATGATGTTCCGCGACGTATCGAAATCGGTGAAAATACCGGCATGGTACGGGTTGTTGCGACGGGCCACCGAAATCAGCGCACCGCCCTGCGTCGCTTCGATCACGCGCAGGTCGCTGGCCACGAGGTTGCCAATATTGTCTTCCAGCTTCTGGTTGAAGCGTTTGTTCGGAATCAGGTTCCCATCGCCATCGCGCAGGTAGGTGGCTTCCGGCGCGTAGGTCAATTCCTGCGTGCGGGCGCGGCCAAAGAAGAATTTGCCGTCCTGCCCTTCGGCCAGCGCGTTGGTTTTGTCGTCCTTCTTGCGCAGCTTCACCGCCTGGCCTTCCATCTCGTCGGGACGGAGGGCGCCGTTGCGCAGGCGGGCTTCGTTTTCGTCGCCACGGGCCGCCGCGTCGCGCGGGGGGGTGCCGAAGAAGTAGTTGTAGCGCTGCATGGCGTAGCCAAGCTTATTGGCCCCTTCCGACGGTGGCACGAACTGCGCCAGCGGCGCGGCTTCGGCCATGGCAAGGCCAACGGGCTGCGGAACAAATGCTTCCGGAACTTGGGCAGGCATCGCCTCAATCGGCTTGGTCGGCTTTTCGCATGCCCATTTCCATGCCAGCTCGGTAATTTCGTTGCCTTCCGGCAGCTTCACCACCTTGCCCGCCGGCACGTTCGGCGCGATGCTCGCATTGCCGTTGCAATCCTTGACGTTAATAATCACTTCGGCGTTGTTTTTCAGGTACCAGTCGCGAAACTGCGACTTGTTCATTTTGTGCGGGTTGACCTTATTCCATGCCTGATACACGGTGTCGAACGTGTCGCCCGCCCAATCGTTATTCTTCAGGCCATTGCCGGTAATCAGCAGCGTATCATAAGTTTTCGTGCCGCTATCCGCGCCATTGCGGGCTGCGATTTCAGCGTTGCGTTCTTCGTCCGTAATCATGCGGATAGATTGTTTGGGTGCCATTGCTTTACTCCGAAAATGTATTTTTGTGTGTGTTTGCGGTGGTGGGTATAACGATATTCTTAGCCGATAGATGTGACAGTTTTATTAAGATCATCCTTAAAAACAGTTAATCTTACCGTTCGCGGGTGGGTTTAGGGGGGATAGCACAACTTTTTGGCGAGGGTAAATCGCCCGATAATTGCAGCGCAATGGCGCAACCCTCTTTCATGCTTAAGGCATCCAGGTTCACTTCGCTCACCTTAATCCCCTGTTCTTTCGCAATTTTTACCGCCATCGCCAAGGCGGCGCGGATTTCAGTATTCTCCACGACCCCTTTCACACCACCAAAATCGACCTTCGGTGAAAAGCGTGTTGCGCCATCGGGTCCGCGTTCTACCAGTTGCGGCATCTGCGCGACGACTTCGCGATCCGTCATTTCTTTCAAACGATTGGCAAGGGTAATATCGCACGCCATCGCCCGTTTATCGATCGGGGAGTTTTTTAGAATCGCGTCAAGCGCGGCGCTGGTCTGTGGTTTCTCGGTCATAATCCTACTTGTAACAGGCGATCTTTAATATTTCATGAATGCCGTTATTTCGTCCGGCACTCGGCCTGATCGGCCTGCTGCACCCGGGTGACGTAATGTTTGGCAAGGTTGGTAAATTCTGCATCCACCGGCACATCGGCCATGCGGATATTTTTGCGCGCCGCCAGATCGGCCGCGGTCAATACGGCGGCGGTAATATCCGGCACCGCCAAACCGTCCTGGTTCCAATCCATGATCGCATTATAGGCAATACCGCCCTCTTTGGTGCGCACGGTAAGCTGCGGCAAAATGGCGTGGCCGTTATTGACACGGCCACCCTCGCAATAATCGACTAATTTTTCAGCGATTTTCAACGCTTCCGGCGGGATCTTAGGGGCATTCGGCGATGGTTGTCGCTGTGCCTTGAAGGCCTGCACCAATGCATCAGCGCTCGCAGCTAGCATTTCCGGCGTCGCAGGGGCGCTTAGTTCCGTTGGCATTGGCTTATTCGGGTATTCCTGCATCGGTGAACCTTTCATGAACCCCGAGCATAGCCGAATTATGTTACGTTTTTATGAAGACGGACGACCATTCCCGCAATATGAACCTAGGCCTTTGAAAATAAATCCATTCCCGGCTCACCCCGGTAGGCGTTCATGGCGAAATCGATGCGGTCTTGCATGCTCCAGCCGCTGGTATCCTGCGCATCGACCTTCTCGGTGCGCGCAAGCAGGCCGCAGCGATTGGCGATCTGGATGGCGATGCCGGGCCGCGCGTTGGCTTCCAGCACCATGGGGCCCTTGGTTTTGTCGAGCACGATATCGACCCCCACATAGCCCAGCCCGGTGATTTCGTAGAATTTCGCCGCCATCTCGAGCAGGAACGGCCATTGCGGAATCTGGCGGCCCTCGAGCGGCTTGAGCGTTTCCGGGTGCTCGTTGATGAAGCGGCTGCCCTGCACGCCATACATGGTCACCCCGTCACTCATGCGAATGCCGACCCCCACCCCGCCTTTATGCAGGTTAGCCTTGCCGTCGGACTGGCGGGTGGGCAGGCGCAGCATGGCCATCACCGGCACGCCTTTATAGACGATGATGCGGATATCCGGCACGCCCTGATAGGTGATCTCATGAAAGATCGGGTCGAACTGCACCGCGTATTCGATGATCGCCTTGTCGGCGCGGCCATTCATGGAATACATGCCGCCCAGCACGTTGGTCATGTGGTATTGCATGTCGCCCGCGCTCACCAGCTCGCCATTGGCTTTCTGGAAGCTGCTGCCGATCACGTTCTGGATGACGATGATGCCGCCTCCGCCCGAGCCACGGCAGGGCTTCACCACGAAGTTTTTGTGTGGCGCGGCCAGCTCGGCCACCTTCCCCGCCTGGTTGATGAATTCGACCACGCCATACAGCTCGGGCACCTGAATCCCCGCATCGAGCGCGAGTTTTTTGGTGAGCAGCTTGTCGTCGACCAGCGGGTAGTTGCGACGGCGGTTATTGGGCAGGATAAAATCGCGGTTACGGGCGTTGATGCCCATAATCTTGTAGGGGCCGAGCCCCGCGCGCATATTGTTAAACAGTGCCAGCATCACGCTTCGCCTTCTCGGCGGCTTCCAACTCCATCAGCGATTTCTGCAACTGGCGGAAGCGGATATATTCGGTGAGCTTGTAATGGTTGTAGCGCCCCAGCAGCATGGCGAGCGCCAGGTTCACGAGCAGCAGCTCGGGGAAGGCGAACACCAGGTGGCTGAGCATCTCATTGTTCATGACCAGATAGGCCAGCACCGCCGCAAACAGGCTGGAAAAGCCCGTGCGCAGCGCCTCGCGCGAACCGTATTCCTCCCACATCAGCGTCATGCGCTCGATGGTCATGGTGAGGATCACGATCGGGAATAGCGAGATCGAAAGACCGACCACCATGCCGAATTTGTTGGTAATCATGGCCAGTACCGAAAGCACCATCACCACCACCGTGAGCACGGCGGCAAGGCGCGGCACCAGCAACAGCTTCAGCTGGTCGAAATAGTTGCGGATGAACAGGCCGATGGCCACCACCCCCATGAACAGCAGCACGCCCGAGAACACCCCGGTTTCGCGGAAGGCCAGCGCCACCAGCACCGGCATGAACGTGCCGAAGGTTTTCACCCCCACCACCTGCCGCAGGAACGCAATGACCAGCCCACCGACCGGAATCATCAGTAGCACCTTGAACAGGATCTGCGAATCGAGCGGCAGGTTGTAGAAGGAGAAGGTGAGGAACACGTTGCCCGAATTGCCGTCGGTGCCGGCTTTCCAGATGGCGCGGGTGAGCGCCGAATTGGTGTTCTGCCGCACCGACACATAGGTTTCGACATGGGCCTTGCCGGCTTCCAGCGTGTAGAAGGGCTGCTTGCCGTACCACCAGACGATGTATTTGTCCTTCAGGCCGAACGTGTGCTCGTCGGGGTCGATCGCTTCCCATTTGCCGTTGATGAACGCTTCCAGCCAGTTCACGAACTGCCCCTTGCGCTGGTCGCGGCTGAGGCGCAGGCCATGGGCGATGCGGGTCGGTACTTCCGCCGCCTCCAGCAGCAGCACGGCCACATCGCTCGCGCTCATGCGCGTATCCACCGTGTCACGGATCAGCTGGATGCGGTCGTCATCGTCGATGCGGGCCAGCTTATAGATTTCGCGCAGGAAGGTTTTGGGGCTGGCCGATTTCTCGCGCGCCTCGTCGATCAGCGCATCGACCGCCACATAAATCGGTTCTTCTTTTTTGCCCTCTTCCACCGCCGGGCGGTTGGCTTTGCTGTAGGGCGAATTGGGCAATTCCGGTGCGCTCACCGGCTGGGCGCTTGGCGAATCCAGTTCATAAACAATCGCGCGGTAGAAAATCGTTTCACGGTTATTGATGCGGCGCTTGGAAAACAGCGCGACACGATTATCGTTTTCTTCGGTTTTCTCGATTTCGTGGCCGAAATTGCGCGCCACCACATTTTCATCGACCAGCACGAAACGGTCGGACGCATGCGGCAATTGCAGGGCAAAAAGCAAGGGTTTATCACCCTTTTTCCAGCTTTCCGTCGAACTCAAATCGACGCGGGTCTCCACGTACCAGCTATTGTAGGTTTTGTTGGGCGAAAGCGGGAATTCCAGCACCAGGTTCTTGTATAACAGGATCGCAAGGCCGAGCCCGGCCAGAATGGCAGCGATGGTCCATACCCGTGAGGAATTCATGCGGCGCCCGTTGCGTTGGTGGGTTAATCGTTACAGCTGGGGCGCGAAAGGCGGCGAACACCGGGGTCAATCATCAGGTCGGCGTCGGCCATCATGTTGCGACCCACCAGCACGGGATAAATGAAGCCCTCGCGATTAGCAAGGTTCACTTCCTCTTCCACTTTGCGATCGGCGATGCAGAAGGTCATGGTGATGACCGGGCGGCGCAGCGTGCCGCCGCCGCGCTTCTTGATGCGCACATAGCGATGCACCGGGCGCTCGAAGGTTTTGATGGTGCCGGTATCGAGCGTGACCGCGAACACCACCGTGTCGCCCGTGCTGTCTTTGGTTTTCTCGCCCGATTTGCGGATGTCGATGATATTGGCGTCGATCGAGCTGGTTTTGGCTCCGGTATCGAGTTTGGCCTGCACCACCGCCCCCACATCGCTGATGCTGATCGGCTCGACCCAGCCAACACGTTTCAGCTCGCGCGCCTGCGCGGTGCCGGCAATGATAAGGCTCGAGAGAATAAGGAAAATAGGGCGCATAATCGTCGTCGCTTGTAAAATGAAAGCGGCATCTCTAGGCCGATTCCCCTTGCTTGGCCAGCTTTTTCTGGCCCCGAAATGCTGCGTTTCCCTGAAGGGTGCTGTGCGCCATTTGTCTTTGCTCAGACAGAGATTTACACCGGTTCTGGCAAACATAAAAAACGAATTGGGTTTTGCCCAATGCGGTCGAAAGTCGATGACAAAATAACGCTAGGGAAAATGGTGCTGCTGAGAAGAATCGAACTTCCGACCCCGTCATTACCAATGACGTGCTCTACCACTGAGCTACAGCAGCCGGTAAAAAGAGGCTGCGTTCTGCCACAAGAGTTTCGTTGGCGCAAGCGATGATTTTATGCTAGGCTGCCCGCCACATGCAAAAGCCGCAAACACCCGCGCAAGCCGCCAATCGCCCCCGCCCCAGCCAGCAAACGCTGGGCGCGGCGCTGAAGCGCAATATGGGCCGCCGCAAAGCCGCGCCGCGCGCTAAAACCCCGGCATCCCCCCCCTCCGCAGCGAAGGGGAAGCACGCATGAGCCACCACGAGCAGCATGGCAAGAAACACAAAAAACTGGCGCAATTGCTGAAAAACAAGCGCCAGCAGATTCGGCTGGAACAAGAAGGCCAGTTGGC
Organism: Rickettsiales bacterium; assembly: GCA_044341105.1. Classification (GTDB taxonomy): domain Bacteria; phylum Pseudomonadota; class Alphaproteobacteria; order Rickettsiales; family UBA3002; genus QFOX01. Next base: position 16,351 of record JBIISI010000037.1, read on the forward strand.
CCTGTCGCGCGATCTGGAAAAGGAGCGCGAGGAGGAAGTGCGCGAGGCACTCACCAGCGCATCGCGCCGAGGCGCGGCCAAAAAAGGCGAAGAACCGGCCTGGAGCGCGCGCATGCAAATGGTGCGCGACAAAAACACGGGCCGCCGCGAAATGGCGAGCGAGCGCTGGAACCGCTTCGCCGGCACCGCCGCCGCCGGTGGGCGCGGGCTTTAATTCACGCTGGGCATTCGCCCGCCCCTTCTCTATAACCCCGCGCGATGCGCCATCTTCTGCATGCTGTTGTTGCCGTGTTCGCCGCCTATGTGCTGGCGGTGCTGATCCTTAGCATCCTCTATCTTTTCATTCCACCCGCCACCCCGCTGATGGTGGTGGACGGCATTGCCCATCGCGGGTTGCGACGAGAGTGGGTGCCACTGGCGCAGATCAACCCCGCCATGCAGCGCGCCGTGATCGTGAGTGAGGATAGCCGGTTCTGCACCCATCGCGGCATCGATTGGCGGGCGGTCGATAAGGCCATGGGCGAAAAGCGCCGCGGCGGCCCGCGCGGGGCCAGCACCATCACCATGCAGGTGGCGAAGAACCTGTTCCTGTGGAACGGGCGAAGCGTGGTGCGCAAGGCGGTGGAAGTGCCGCTCGCGCTGTGGATCGACGCGCTCTGGCCCAAGCGGCGGATTCTGGAAGTGTACCTGAATATTGCCGAATGGGGGCCGGGCGTGTTCGGCATCGAGGCCGCGGCGAAGCGCGAATTCGGCCTATCGGCCCGCGACCTGAATGCCCAACAGGCAGCGCTGCTGGTCACCATGCTGCCCAACCCCACCCAGCGCAGCGCCCGCCACCCCGGCCCGAAGCAGCAGGAAATGGCCGTGGCGCTGCAGGCACGCATCGCCCGCGAAGGCGCTAATCGCGCATGCCTTGCGCTGGCGCGCTGATCTCCCACAATATTTGCAGCAGGCTATGCCGCAACGACGGAGTAAGCTGGTGTAGCCTGCCAAGAATCTCATGAGTTGCCGGCATTTCCGGCAGTATCGCCGCGGCTAAGGCGGTGCAATCCAGCGCTGCCGCGCCGATTGCTTCCGGGAAAAAATGCTGCCATGGCACCCCCATCACCGCCGCAAGCCGCTGCAATCGCACGGCACTGATGCGGTTTACCCCGCGCTCGTATTTCTGCAATTGCTGGAAGGTAATCCCGATCGTGTCGGCAAGTGCGGTCTGGCTCATGCCCAATGCCCGACGACCCGCACGAATGCGTGCGCCGATATGGGCGTGGATTGCCATTTCTTCCGGTGAGCCCTGATACCGCGCCACCCGTCACCTCCCCAAATTTACATTTTATGTAATATTGATGAGCCTTTGATGCATTTCAAGTAATATTCTTGCGCGGCACAGTGCGTTATAGCATAGCAATGGCCAACCGTTTGAAAATACTGCGCGAACAACGCCAGCTTACCCAGCAGGCCCTTGGCGAGCTGCTGGCACCGCCGGTGCCTGCCGTGTATATTCACCGCTACGAAAGCGGCAAGGTGAAGAACATTCCCATCAGCACCCTGCTGAAACTGAGTGCGGTATTCGGGGTGAGCACCGATGAGCTGCTCGGCCACGATGCCTCGCCCGGCGCGGGAGAACACCGCGCGCGCGGTTGGAAATCGCAGGCGGCTACCCTACCCGGCAGCCCCTACGGGGCCGCCGATGCCGGGCTTATGCAGCAATGCAGCGCCGCCATGCTGGCCGCCGCCCAGGCGCGCAACCTTGCGCTGCCGCCCGAGCGCCTGCTCGCCCTCACGGTCGCACTGCACAACCATGTTATTGCTTACCGCACTCAGAACCCGGCGTTGCAGCCCGACGAAGCGATGGCCGCCCTGCTGCTGGCGCACCCGGCCTATTAGCGACAGGGCTTATCCCCGATTTCCACAGGCGGCGACCACGGTTTCCTTTGCGTTTGCCGCGTGCGCAGGCTAGTGGAGCCTCATGGGAATTATGCCGGATACATGGATTCGCGAGCAGGCGAACAAAGGAATGATCGAACCGTTCGTGGAGAACCTGACCCGTGAGGGCGTGATCTCCTACGGGCTGAGCAGCTACGGCTACGACGCGCGCGTGGCCGACGAATTCAAGATTTTCACCAACATCGACTCAGCCACTGTCGACCCAAAGAATTTCAGCCCGCAAAGCTTTGTCGACCGCAAGACCGATGTCTGCATCATTCCGCCCAACAGTTTCGTGCTGGCGCGCACGGTCGAGTATTTCCGCATCCCGCGCGACACGCTGGTGATCTGCCTCGGCAAAAGCACCTATGCGCGCTGCGGCATCATCGTCAACGTCACCCCGCTCGAGCCCGAATGGGAAGGCCATGTGACGCTGGAATTCTCCAACACCACGCCGCTGCCCGCGAAGATTTACGCCAACGAGGGCGTGTGCCAGTTCCTGTTCCTGAAGGGCGACAGCGTGTGCGAAGTGAGCTACGGCGACCGCAAGGGCAAATACATGGGCCAGACCGGCGTGACCCTGCCGCGCGTCGAGCAGAAAAGCGCGTAAATGGATCGCCTGCGCATTGTCGGCGGCACGCCGCTTTATGGCAAGATCGTGATTGGCGGGGCGAAAAACGCGGCGCTGCCGCTGCTGTGCGCCAGCCTGCTGACGCATGAGAAAGTCACGCTCGACAACGTGCCCTACCTTGCCGATATCACCACCATGGCGAAATTGCTGGTGCAGCATGGCGCGGCGCTTTCCCTGCGCGATACCGCGCCGGGCACGCTGTTTAGCACCGCCATTCCCGGCCATTACAGCCGCGAGATCACGCTGCACACCCCCACCCTCATCAACACCACCGCGCCCTATGACCTGGTGCGCACCATGCGCGCCAGCATCCTCGTGCTGGGGCCGCTGCTGGCGCGCGCGGGCCATGCAAAAATCTCGCTG
>JBIISI010000045.1:0-17534 GCA_044341105.1 Rickettsiales bacterium
TCGGTGAGGATGAGCAGGCTGATCGGCGTCGATTCGGCGGGTTTAAGCACCACGCAGTTGCCGGCGGCCAGCGCCGGGGCCAGTTTCCACGCCGCCATAAGGATGGGAAAATTCCACGGGATGATCTGGCCGACCACGCCGAGCGGTTCGTGGAAATGGTAGGCGACCATGTGTTCGTCGATCTCGCTGATGCTGCCTTCCTGCGCGCGGATGGCCCCGGCGAAATAGCGGAAGTGATCGGCCGCGAGGGGAATGTCGGCGTTCAGCGTTTCGCGGATGGGTTTGCCGTTATCGACCGTTTCGGCATAGGCGATCACTTCGAGGTTCTGCTCGATGCGGTCGGCGATTTTGAGGAGGATGTTCGCACGCTCGGTTACCGAGCGGCGGCCCCATGCATCGGCCGCGGCGTGGGCGGCGTCGAGCGCCAGCTCGATATCGGCGGCTTCGCCGCGCGCCGCTTCGGTATATTTCTGCCCGGTGATGGGGGTCAGCACGTCGAAATATTTGCCGGAAACCGGTGGTGTCCATGTGCCGCCGATGAAGTTATCGTAGCGGGCTTTGTAGGTGATTTTTGCTTCGGGGGTTCCGGGAAGTGCATAACGCATGGGGTGCTCCTTGGTCTTTTGCAGGGCAGGGTTGCCCCGAGGGCTGCATGGGCAGCGCGTGGTTCAAACCCTACGCCGATTGGCAAAGCGGCGCAGCAGAATTCGTTGCTGCACCTGCACAATAAAACCGCCTGTTTCCATGAAAAAAGCCTGCGTGCAGGCGGTTTGCACGCAGGCTTCTGGTGAATAGGAAATTGACTGTATACTAACCGGCGAAGTCGAGCACGATGCGGCCATCAATTTTGCCGGCATGCATGCGGGCGAACACGTCGTTCACATTCTCCAGCTTGTCGGTCGCGACGGTGGCTTTGACTTTGCCATGCTCGGCGAAATCGAGCGATTCCTGCAGGTCGAGCCGGGTGCCGACAATGGAGCCGCGCACGGTGATGCCGTTCAGCACCATGCCGAAAATATCGAGCGGGAATTGCCCGGGGGGCAGGCCGTTCAGCGCCATGGTGCCGCCACGGCGCAGCATGCCCACGGCCTGCTCAAACGCCTTGGGCGACACGGCGGTGACCAGCACGCCGTGCGCACCGCCGATTTCCTTTTTCAGGAACGCGGCGGGGTCGGTGTTTCGGGCGTTGATGGTGAGGCTGGCACCGAGTTTCTCGGCGAGCTTCAGCTTGGAGTCGTCGACATCGACCGCGGCGACATTGAAGCCCATGGCCTTGGCGTATTGCACGGCCATGTGGCCGAGCCCGCCAATGCCGGAAATGGCCACCCAGTCGCCCGCGCGGGCCTCGGTCATTTTGAGGCCTTTATAAACGGTGACACCGGCGCAGAGAATGGGCGCGATATCGACGAAGCCGATATTCTTCGGCAGGATGCCGACATAGTTCGCATCGGCCAGCGCGTATTCCGCGAAGCCGCCATTGACCGAATAACCGGCGTTTTCCTGTTTTTCGCACAGCGTTTCCCAGCCGCCCAGGCAGTGGGTGCAGTGGCCGCAGGCCGAATAGAGCCAGGGGATACCGACTCGGTCGCCTTCTTTGATGTGGGTGACGCCGCTGCCGACCGCCACCACATGGCCCACGCCTTCGTGGCCGGGAATGAACGGCGGGTTGGGTTTCACCGGCCAGTCGCCTTCGGCGGCGTGCAAATCGGTGTGGCACACGCCGCACGCTTCGATTTTTACCAGCACATCGCCGGGGCCGGGCCGGGGCACTTCCACTTCTTCGATGGTCAGGGGTTTTCCAAATTCCCGCACGACGGCGGCTTTCATGGTTTTTTGCATAGACCCTCCTGTGGAATGCATGGTGTCTGTACTATACAGGGTGCCCCGTTAAATACCAGTATTGGTGATAGAAACGCATTGTTCGTTTCCATATCGTGCGCTGCAACAGCCAATGCGCCACAACGTTATAATAAAGCGCTGTTTTGATAGAACAATGCGCAAAATTTTCGTAGGATGCATCGACCATCACCGGAAGGCAAAAGCATGTTGCATTTTACCGACCTTGCGCAACGCTACCCCAACGCGCGCAGCGCGCGCGAGCGGCAGCTGGATTTCCGCGAAATCGCCACCCCGTTCGTGGCCGAGGACGCGGCGCGGCAGGCCTCGCGCTGCTCGCAATGCGGCGTGCCGTTCTGCCAGGTGCATTGCCCGCTAGGCAACAACATTCCCGACTGGCTGAAGCTGGCCGCCGAGGGCCGCCTGCGCGAAGCCTATGCCATGGCCAGCGCGACCAATACGTTTCCGGAAATCTGTGGCCGCATCTGCCCGCAGGATAAATTATGCGAAGGCAACTGCGTGATCGAGCCGGGCTTCGGCGCGGTGACGATCGGCGCGGTCGAAAAACACATCACCGAAACGGCCTTCGCCGAGGGCTGGGTGCGGCCCATTCAGGCAGCGCGCGCATCGGGCCAGTCGGTGGGCATTATCGGCGCGGGCCCGGCCGGGCTCGCCGCCGCCGACCAACTGCGGCGGCAGGGCCACGCGGTCACGGTCTATGATCGCTACGACCGCGTGGGCGGGCTGATGGTGTATGGCATTCCCAATTTCAAACTCGACAAACAGGTGGTGCAGCGGCGCGAGGCCTTGCTGCGCGCGGGGGGCATCGTGTTTGAACTGAACTGCGCCATTGGCCGCGATGTGACATGGCAGGCGCTGCGCCAGCGCCACGATGCGCTGCTGGTCGCCACCGGCGTGTATCAGGGGCGCACGCTTGCGATCCCCGGCAGCGAACTCGGTTCGATCGTGCCCGCCATGGATTACCTGACCGCCAGCAACCGCAAAGGGCTGGGCGACCATGTGCCCGCATTCGATGATGGCATGCTGAACGCGGCGGGCAAGCGGGTGGTGGTGATTGGCGGCGGCGACACGGCGATGGATTGCGTGCGCACCGCCGTGCGGCAGGGGGCTGCACACACGCTGTGCCTTTACCGCCGCGACCGCGCCAACATGCCCGGCAGCCAGCGCGAAGTGGGGTATGCGCAAGACGAGGGCGTGGCGTTCCAGTGGCTCGCGGCACCGTTGCAGTTTCTCGGCGAGCAGGGCGTGGTGCGCGCCGTGCAGTTCCAGCGCATGGCGATGAAAGGCGCGCCCGGCAGTGCGCGCCAGAGCATTGAGCCCATCGCGGGGGACACGGGCGAAGTGGCGGCGGATCTGGTGATTAACGCGCTGGGCTTCGAGCCGGAAGATATGCCCGCCATGTTCGGCGCGCCCGAATTGCAGGTCACAAAGCATGGCACATTGCGGGTCGATGCCGCCGCGCAGACCAGCGTGCCGGGCGTGTTCGCCGCGGGCGATATTGTGCGCGGTGCATCGCTGGTGGTGTGGGCGATTCGCGACGGGCGCGAGGCGGCGGGCGGCATCCATGCCTACCTGCGTGCGCGGCAGGCGGGGGCGGCATGAGCTGGCAGGCGCGCGCGCAGGCGCTGGCCCGCGAGGGGCTGTATGACCCCGCCACCGAGCATGCATCGTGCGGCGTGGGCATGGTGGTGGCGGTGGGCGGCGAGCGCAGCCGCGCCATCATCGACAAAGCGCTCGAGGGGTTGTGCCATCTCTGGCATCGCGGCGCGGTGGCGGCCGATGGCCAGACCGGCGACGGGGCGGGCATCCACCTTGCGTTGCCGCATGCGTTCTTTGCCGAGTACCTCACTGAAAATAACCTCGGCCACGACGAAAAACCCGCGGTCGGCATGGTGTTTTTGCCCGCCGGCGAGGAAGCCGCACAGGCGCAATGCCGCGCGATCATCGCCGGGGAAGCTGCGCGGCTTGGCTATGGGCTGCATGGCTGGCGCGTGGTGCCGGTGGTGGCCGATGCGATCGGCGACGTGGCGAACGCGTCGCGTCCCGCCATCGAGCAGGTGCTGCTTGCCGTGCCACGCGGCCACGACGACGCGCGCGTGGAGCGCGACCTCTACCTCATGCGCCGCCGCATCGAGCAGGCGCTGCGCGCAGCGGGCCGTGCGGATTGCTATGTCTGCTCGCTCTCGCACGCGTCGATCATTTACAAAGGCATGCTGAAGGCCGAGCAACTCGCCATGTTCTACCCCGACCTGATGGATGCGCGCTTTACCTCGAACTTCGCCATTTTCCACCAGCGCTTCTCGACCAACACCGCGCCCGCATGGGCGCTGGCACAGCCGTTTCGCGTGCTCGCGCACAACGGCGAGATCAACACGCTGCGCGGCAATGTCAACCTCATGAAAAGCCATGAGGCGACCTTCCGCTGCGATGCCTATGCCGGGCTGGAGGCCGACCTGCTGCCCGTCATCGACGCGGATTCTTCGGATACCGGCGCGCTTGACGCGGTGATGGAAATCCTCTGCCGCGCGGGGCGGTCGTTGCCGCTGGCGAAGCTGATGCTGGTGCCGCCCGCCTGGCGCCATCGCAGCGACACGCCGCAGCACCACCGCGATTTGTTCGCCTGCTGCAACAGCGTGAGCGAACCGTGGGACGGCCCCGCCGCCCTCGCCATGACCGATGGCGAATGGGTGGTGGCGGGCATGGACCGCAACGGGCTGCGCCCCATGCGCTACACGCTCACGCGCGGCGGCATGCTCATCTGCGCGTCGGAAAGCGGCATGGTCGCGGTCGACGAGGCGGAGGTGGTCGAGCGCGGCCGCCTCGGCCCCGGCGAGATGATCGGCGTGCATCTTCCCTCGCGCCGGTTTTTCCGCGACGGGGCATTGAAAGACCATCTCGCCGCCACGCGCGATTATGCGGCATGGGCGCAAAAAAGCACCCGTCTGGGCGATGTGCTGGCGGCCCACGCTGCCCCGCCACCGCCGCTGGAGGACGCCGCTGCGCTGTGGCAGCGCCAGCGCGCCAGCGGCCTCAGCTTCGAGCATATCGAACAGGTGTTGCACCCGATGGCCGCGACAGCGAAGGAAGCGGTGGGCTCGATGGGCGACGACACCGCCATTGCCGGGCTGGCGCCACACGCGCCGGGCTTCCACCATTTCTTCCGCCAGAATTTCAGCCAGGTGACCAACCCGCCGATCGACCCGCTGCGCGAACGCGGGGTGATGAGCCTGCTCACACGGCTGGGCAATGGCGGTAATTTCCTCGCGATCGATGATTCGCATGCCGCCATCGTGCTGGCCGACACGCCGGTGCTGCTGGCCGATGAATTCGATGGCATGCTGCAGCATTTCGCGCCGCAGCTGAAACGGCTGGATGCGGTGTTCAGCCCCACGCCGCAGGGCGGCGGCCTGCGCGCCGGGCTCGACCGGCTGGTGCGCGAGGCGGAAGCCGCGGTGCGCGGCGGCGCGCCTTACCTGCTGCTGAGCGATGAAGCGCGCAGCGCCACGCAGGTGGCCATGCCCATGGTGCTGGCGATTGCGGCGGTGCAAAGCCACCTGGTGGCGCGCAAACTGCGCAAACGTGCATCGCTGTTGGTGCGCAGCGACGAATGCTGCGACGTGCACGCACTGGCGGTGATGATCGGGGCGGGGGCGACGGTGGTGCACCCCGCGTTGGCCGAGGCCACGGTGCGTGCGCGCCACGCGGCGGGCCTGTTGCCCGGCATGGGCGAAGCGCAGGCGCGCGAAAACCTGCGCGAGGCGTTTAATCTCGGGCTGCTGAAAGTGATGTCGAAAATGGGCATCTCGGTGGTGCGCTCCTATCGCGGCGGCATGAATTTCGAGGCCATCGGGCTGGATCGCGCGCTGGTCGATGCATTCTTTCCGGGCGTGCCGTCGCGCCTGTCGGGCATGGGGCTGGGTGGCATCGAAGCGCGCGCGCTGGCGCTGCACCACGCCGCCTATGCGCCGCCCGCGAATGATGCGCCCATGCTGCCGGTGGGCGGGTTTTACCGCTGGCGCGCCGGGGCCGAAGCGCATGGCTGGCCGGGCGAGAATATCCACGCGCTGCAGCAGGCCGTGACGCAGGGCTCCTATGCGCTCTACAAAAAATACAGCGCCAGCGTGCAGCAATTGCCGCCGCTGCACCTGCGCGACCTGCTCGCGTTCCGACCCGCGGGCGCGGCGATTGCGCTGGAAGCGGTGGAACCGGCCGATGCGATTGTGCGGCGGTTCGTGGCACCTGCCATGTCGCTGGGCGCGCTCTCGCCCGAGGCGCATGAGGTGCTCGCCATTGCCATGAACCGCCTCGGCGCGGCCTCGAATTCCGGCGAGGGCGGCGAGGGGCCAGAGCGCTACCGCCCACGCGCCAATGGCGACGATGCCAACTCGGTGGTTAAGCAGGTGGCCTCGGGGCGCTTTGGTGTGACGGCGGAATACCTGAACAGCGCGCGCGAGCTTCAAATTAAAGTGGCGCAAGGCGCCAAGCCCGGCGAGGGCGGACAGTTGCCGGGTTTCAAAGTGACGGTGGAAATTGCCCGCTTGCGCCACGCCACGCCCGGCACCACGCTGATTTCGCCGCCGCCGCACCATGATATTTATTCGATCGAAGACCTCGCGCAGCTGACCTACGATTTGAAACAGGTGAACCCCACGGCGCTGGTTTCGGTGAAGCTGGTGGCGCAGGCGGGCATCGGCACGATCGCCTCGGGCGTGGTGAAGGCGATGGCCGATAAAATCGTGATCGCCGGCCATAGCGGTGGCACGGGGGCGAGCCCGCTCAGCAGCATCAAACACGCCGGCGTGCCGTGGGAGCTGGGGCTGGCCGAGGCCAACCAGGTGCTGAGCCTGAACCGCCTTCGCCACCGCGTGGTGCTGCAAACCGATGGCGGCTTGAAAACCGGGCGCGACATCGTGATCGCCGCGCTGCTGGGGGCCGAGGAATACGCCATTGGCACGGCCGCGTTGGTGGCGATGGGCTGCCTGATGGTGCGGCAATGCCATAGCAACACCTGCCCGGTGGGCATCACCACGCAGGACGAAATGCTGCGCAGCAAATTTAGCGGCACGGTAGAAAAAGTGATGCAGCTGATGCGCTTTATCGCCGAGGAAGTGCGCGAGATTCTGGCCATGCTCGGCGCGCCGTCGCTGGAAGCCATTGTGGGGCGTGCCGATTTGCTGGAACAGGTCGCGCGGCCCGATGCACTGGTGGAGGGGCTGGACCTGCGCCCGCTGCTGCTGCTGGCCGATGCGGGCGGGCATCCGCGCTTTGGCATGATGCATGGTCGCAACGCCGTGCCCGATACGCTCGATGCGTCGCTGCTCGCGCCGGTGCAGGCGGCGCTCGCTGCCGGTGCACCGATCACGCTGGAGGCCGAGGTGCACAACACGATGCGCAGCATCGGCACGCGGCTTTCCTCGCTGGTGGCGCAGCATGGTGCGCCGCTGGCCGACGGGCAGATTACGCTGCAATTGCGCGGCACGGCGGGGCAATCGCTGGGGGCATTCCTTGCGCGCGGCCTGCGCATCGCGCTGTGGGGCGAAGCGAATGATTATGTCGGCAAGGGCCTGAGCGGCGGCGAGATTATGGTGCGCCCGCGCGCCGATAGCACGCTGCTTGCGCACACGCAGACCATTATCGGCAACACGGTGCTGTATGGCGCAACGGCGGGGCGGTTGTTCGCCAGCGGGCAGGCGGGCGAACGCTTTGCGGTGCGCAATTCGGGCGCGCAGGCGGTGGTGGAAGGCTGCGGCGCGAATGGCTGCGAATACATGACGGGCGGGGTGGTGGTGATCCTCGGTGAGGTGGGCGATAATTTCGCGGCGGGCATGACCGGCGGCACGGCGTTTGTGTATGACCCGCTGGCGCATCTTGCGGCGCGGCTGAACGGGGAAACCGTGACCGCCACGCCCTGCATCGCCGATGACGACGCGATGCTGCAGCCATTGCTGGCGCAGCATGTGCAGCAAACCGGCTCTGCGCTGGCTCAGCAAATGCTGGCCGATTGGGCGCAGCACGGCCCGCATTTTCGGGTGGTGCGCCCGAAGCCGGTTTAGGGTTTCGCAGGCGCTTCGACCGGGCTGCCGATGGCTTTGTGCAGGGCGATGACATATTGCACCAGCATGCCCTGCGAGGTGACGAGGTCGCGCTCGGTGGCGTAGGATTGCTGTTCGGCCTGCAGCACGGCGGTGAAATCCGACAGGCCGTCGCGGTAATTGCTGCGGGCAACGCTGACGGCGTGGCTGGCTGTTTGTGTGGCTTGCGCAAGGGCCAGCCGCCGCTCGTTTTCGTGCTTCAGGTTCGACAGGCCCGTCTCGACTTCCTCGAGCGCGGTGAGCACGGTTTTGCGATAATTGTGCAGCGCTTGCTGCTGGCGGGCATCGGCCGCGTCGATCTGGCCTTCGATGCCGCCAAATTCGAGTAGCGGCATGCTGACCGCCCCGCCCAGCGACCACATATGGCCGGTGGCAAGAAAATCCATGATGGGCAGGCTGGCATATTGCAGGCCGAACAACGCGCCGAGGCTGACTTTGGGGTATTGCGCGCTGATGGCAACGCCCTGCAACGCCGTGGCCGCCGCCAGCTCGCGCTCGGCGCGCATCACATCGGGGCGGTTGCGAATCGTGTCGCTGGGTGCGCTGAGCACTGGCAAGGGCAGCGCCGGGGGCATGTGTTCGGTGTGGTTAAGTTCGGCGCTGAGGGTGCCGGGGATTTCGCCGAGCAGCACCGCGAGGCGGTTGCTGCTGGCGGCCAGCTGGCGCTCGATATCGGGAATGCGCGCCTGCGTGGTGGTTTTCAGCGTATCGGCCTGGTCGCGGTCGAGCACGCTGACCAGCCCGGCATTGAATTTATCGCTGCTGATGCGTTGCAGGTTCTGCTGCGCACTGGCGGTTTTTTTGGCGAGGGCCAGCTGGTGTTGCAGCTCGCGGTAGGCGATATATTCGCGCGCCACCTCGGCGGTGAGGGTGAGGCTGAGCGCATGGTAGGCGGCGACCTGCGCGCCGATCACGGCATCGGCCGCTTCGACGGCGCGCCGGTTGCCACCAAACAGGTCGAGCTCGTAGCTGGCATCGAACGATGTCTGGTAGAGGTCGAGATTGCCGTTGAAGGTTTGCAGGCTGCTGCCCGCGCGCTGGGCCGCGGCACCCAGATCGACCGAGGGATAGAGCGACGAGGCGCTGCTGCGGCGCAGGCCGCGCGCTTCGAGTATGCGCGCCTCGGCGATCTTGCGATCTTCGTTGGCGGCCAGCGCGCGGGTCATCAGCGCGTCGAGCGTGGGGTCGTGCATGGCGATCCACCAGGGCGTTTGCGCGGGCATGGGCGCGGCTTCGGCGATGGCGGGTTTTGGCGTGTTCCACTGGTCGCCGAGGCTGAGATCCGGCGTGTGGTAGTCGGGCCCGACGGTGCACCCGGCGAGCAGGAGGATGAGCGGGCAACGGGCGAAGCGGTTCATGAATGCTGTCCTTTGCGCACGCGCACGGTGGCGGTTTGCCCGGCAATCAGCTTGACGTTTTTGGGCACGCGATCGAGTTCGATGCGCACCGGAATGCGCTGCGCGAGCCGCACCCAGCTGAAGGTGGGGTTCACGTTCGCCAGCATGTTCGGGCTTTCGCCACGCTCGCGGTCGACGATGCCGCTGGAAATACTGTCGACATGGCCGGTGATCGCTTCGGGCACACCCATCAGGTGAATATCCACCGGATCACCGATCTGGATGTGGCGCAGTTTGGTTTCCTCGAAATAGCCCATGACGTAATACGAGCCATCGGCCACGAGGGCAAAGACGGGATTGCCCGCGGTTTTGTACAGGCCGATGCGGATATCGGAATTGGTAATGACGCCGTCGAGCGGCGCTTTCACCACGGTGCGGTCGAGGTTAAGCTGGGCGGTTTTTACCTCGGCCTGCGCGAGTTTATATTCGGCAGCGGCCATGGCGGCGCGGGCATTGGCCTGGTCGCGGTTGATGGCGGGTACGCTTTCGCGGCTGGCGCGGCCATAGCGCGCGGCGTCGCTTTGTGCCTGCTGCATGGCTGCCCGCTTGCTCTCGGCCACCGCCTGCGCGGATTCAAGCGCCAGCTTGTAGCGCTCGCGGTCGATCACGAACAGGGGCGCTCCCGCTTTCACGGGGTCGTTATCGGCAACGGAAAGCTCGGTAATGAAGCCCGAAACATCGGGCGCGATCTGGATGACATCGGCGCGCACGCGTGCATCGCGCGTCCACGGATCGTTCATGTAATAGTTCCATAAATGGTAACTGACGATGCCCGCAATCACGACGAGGATGACGGCAAGGATGGGGTTTAGCAGGGTGGTGCGGTTCATGGGTTGCTCATGGTGGAAAAGAGGAAAGCGTAGACGCCAAGCAGGATGATGAACAGGCTGATATCCATGGCCGGGCGGAAGGGCGTGGTCTGCAGGATGCGCGCGCGTTCCAGCAGCGGGCGCAGCACCATAAAGCTTGCGGCGGCGGCCACGGCCCACACCAGGAAGGGCGGAAGGAACACGCCGTACAGGTCGAATTCATGGCTCATCGCGCGGTGGCTTCCAGGGGGGTGAACCCGCGCGCGATGTCGTCGAGCGCCAGCAGGGCGCGGTCGGCGGCGTGGCCATGCTCGGCGGCCACCATGGTGCGGGCGGTGGTGATTTTCTGGGCGGCCATCGGGGTGACGCCCGTGGCGTCGCGCGCGAGGGCGCGCAGCATGTCGGTTACGGCCTGCTGCACCGATGGCAATTGTTCGCTGCACTGGCGCAGGCGGAAAATGGCAAGCCCCGTCTGCAAATGGCTCAGCCCCTGATGGATGCGCGCCAATGCCTGCGGGTCGCTTGGCGTGCTGCGCTTCACAATCCCGGCGATGCGATCGGCCATCTGGTTCGAGAAATCATCGCGCGTGAAGGCGCGCGGCGAAGCGGCCACCCGGCGCAAATCGCGCTGGTTGGCATGTTGCAGGCGCTGGATGACGCCATTTGTGCTGCTGGAACGCATAACTTTCAGGGTGATCCCGGCGAGGCTCATGCCGAGAATCTGTGCCATGGCGCCGTTGAGGGCGCTACTGAAATCGGCATTGAAGCGGGTTTCCAGCCCCATCTGCACGGTGATGCCGATCAGGAAGGGCATGATCGTGGTGTAATGGTGCGTGCGGGCCATGAGCATGCTGCCGGGCAGGTAGAAGGTGGCAAGCACCATGGTGAGCAGCACAAACCCGTCGATATGCGGCAGCAGCATGAACTGGTAGAGCAGCCCCGCAACCACACCGAGATTAATCATCAGCACGAAGCCGATGGTGGCGGGCACCGGGTTATCGAGCGTGGCGAAGAACGAGCAGACGATGGCGGCCATGGCGCAGGCACCCGCGCCATCGGGCCAGCCGCTGACCAGCCAGAAACCACTGCACAGCATGAGGCAGGTGAAGGCGGCCAGCGCCGCGCTGAAGGCCTGCGTGCGGTCGCGGTGGCGGGCAATGCTGCGCCGCAACCGCGCGCCTGTCTTGCCCGCCTGAATGGCCTCGAACAGGCGGCGGCATTGCAGCCGCACCCCGATGAATTCCTGCAGGTGGCTCAGCAGACCATAGAGTTGCAGGGCGCCGTCGTCGTTGCGAATCTGCTCGGGGCCGGGCTGGTGGCGTTGCAGCGTTTCGCGCAAATGCGGCAAGCCCGTTTGCAGCGCGGGCGCTTCCAGCCATTGCGCCGTTTTCCTGAGCAGCGGCTGGATGGCGGGCAGGTGGCCGGGATAATGCTTGCTGAGCCGGGTGTAATCGTCTTCGATGCTGGTGAGCAGGGCGAAGTAATGCTGCATCTGTTGTTGCAGTGCAACCACGTGGGTTTCCGCGCGGCGAAGCTCGGGCGTGTCGTAGCGCGCATGCAGGCGCAGGCTGTCGATCTGCACCGCATCGTCGATCAGCCGCAGGCGATCCTGCTCGCTCGGCACCCCGTTCAGCACGTCGATCGCCCAATGGCGCGCATCCTCGATCCAGGTGGCGAGCTGCCGGTTCAGCAACGGGCCCACGCGCTGGCTGAAGGGCAGGTAGCTGGCCATCAGCACACAGACGATGCCGAGGCAGATTTCCTCGGTGCGGGCGAGGGCGTTATCGAAGATCGCCTGCGGGGCGTTGACACTGGGAAAGCTGATGATTGCCGCCGTGTAGCCCGCGAGCATGAAGGCATAGCCGCGCGGCGTGCCGTCCATGATCGAGGCATACAGGCACAGCCCCAGCCACAACGCCATGACAAGGCAAAGCAGGAACGGGGCATTCACCAGGTTGGGCACGGCGAGCACGCTGAACACCGCTCCGATCAGCGTGCCGAGAATGCGGTAGGCGCTTTTGGAACGCGTCATGCCAGACAGCGGCTGCGAGACGATGTAGACGGTGAGAATGGCCCAGCTTGGCCGGGCAAGGTCAAGCGAAAGCGCGAGCCACAGCGCGAGGATCGCTGCGGCGAAGCTGCGCAGCGAGAAGACGGCCGAACTGAGCCAGATGCGTGACATGCACTACGATGATAACGGCCGTTTCAGTGGACTGGCGGATTCGATGGCGGCGAAAACCCGCAGGCAGGTTTCCAGATCGGCGGCGCTCACCTGCTTCACGAGCTGCTTGCGCACGGCCATTAAGTCTTCGTCGATAATGCCGATGCGCTGGCGGCCTTTGCGGGTGAAATGCAGGGTTTTCGCCCGCCGGTCGGTATCGCTCTCGCGGCGCTCTACCCAGCCATCGCCGACCAGCCCGTCGATGATGCGCACGAGCGAGGGGCCGCTGATGCCCATGTAATCGGCCAGCGCCTTTTGCGTGACGCCGTCGCCCAGCCGCCGCAGCGCGATCATGGGAAGCACGGAGGCTTCGGAAAGCCCATGGCTCGCCTGCAGGAATTGCGAGGTTTCCTGCCGCCAGACGCGCGCGGTGCGCAGCAGGCTCATGCCAAAAAGCGAAAGGGGCGAGGGGGCGTTCATGGCGAAGTGATAGCATAAAAATAATTAGGATGCTAATAGTTTGTGATCCTTATGATTCGGTGTGCAAAAAAACCGGCATTGCGGGTGCCCATGGCATCGGCTAACAAGCGGTGGTGCAGAGGGCGTGCAAAGGAACAACGAAATGCGGCTACTGTTAATCGAAGACGATGCGCAGCTTGGCAAGGCGCTGCATCACGGCCTGAAGCAGGAATACGCGACGGACTGGTTCCGCACCGCCGAAGAAGGCGCCGATGCGCTGCGCCTGAGCGCGTATGATGTGCTGGTGCTGGACATCAACCTGCCGGGCATGTCGGGGCTTGAATGGCTGCGCCAGCTGCGCCTGCAGGGCGAACATCTGCCCGCCCTGCTGCTCACCGCGCGCGACGCGACCAGCGAGCGGGTAGAAGGGCTCGATAGCGGGGCCGACGATTACTTGAGCAAGCCGTTCGATTTCGATGAGCTGATGGCGCGGCTGCGCGCCCTGACGCGCCGCCGCGCGGTGTACCGCGCGCAGGTGCTGCGGGTGGATGGGCTGGTGCTCGACCTGCACTCGAAAACCGCCAGCCAGCACGGCCAGCCGGTGCCCCTCATTCACAAGGAATTCGAGATTTTGCGGATGCTGATGGAACAGCCCGGCCTGTGCGTGAGCAAGGAAAGCATCGAAAACAGCCTGTATGGCTGGGATAACCCGGTGGGCAGCAACACGATCGAAGTGCATATCTCGGCGCTGCGGCGCAAGCTCGGCAAAGACCGCATCCGCACCGTGCGCAACCAGGGCTACGCGCTGGAGACCAAGGCATGACGCCCTCGCTGCGCAACCGCCTGCTGGCCTATGTGTGTGTGCCGCTGCTGCTGGGGCTGCTGGCCATTGGGCTGGGTTCGTATCGCAGCGCGCGGCTGGAGGCGGGTAAGATTTACGATGCGCAGCTGGTGCATTTTGCGCAGGTGCTGCATGAGTTGACCGAGCATGAACTGCGCGAGGCGGGGCCGACGGCGATCGCCGCGCGCATTCGCATTCCCATGGCGGCGTCTTCCACCCCGTATGAGAAGGATTTGCTGTATCGCGTGTGGCGGGGCGAGCAGTTGCTGCTGCAATCGCCGCAGGCGCAGCTGCTCGATCACAAAACCCACACGCCGGGTTTCACCGACCGCAGCATGAATGGCCGCCGCCTGCGCATGTTCATGCAGGCGCGCGACGGGATTATGGTGGAAGTGGCGGAATATGACGCGGCGCGCACCGACCTGATCCACCACATGGCGCTCAGCATTCTGGTGCCGTTTTTTTTCGTGATTCCGCTGCTGGTGGTGGCGGTGTGGTGGGGCGTGCGCATTGGGCTTCGCCCGCTGAACCTGCTCTCTTCGGCGGTCGAGAAATTGAACCCCGCGGCGTTACAGCCGCTGGCGCTGCCCAGCGCGCTGCCGCGCGAGCTGGCTCCGTTCGCCGCCTCGATCAACCAGTTGATGGCGCGGGTGGAGGAAGTGATCGAGCGCGAAAAACGCTTCACCGGTTATGCCGCGCACGAGCTGCGCACGCCGCTCGCCGCGCTGAAAACCCAGATGCAGGTGGCCCTGCGCGAAAAAGACGAGCAGCAGCGCCGGCAGATGTATGGCGAAGCCGTGGCGGGGGTGGATCGCATGGCGCATCTGGTGAGCCAGCTATTGTTGCTGCTGCGCTCGCAGAAAGGCGAGGAGCCGCTGAGCGAGCAGGATCTTTCGGCGCTGGTGGAGCGGGTGGCAACGGAAATGCGCCCGGCGATGAACGCCAAAGGGCAATCACTGGCCTGCGAAATTGCGCCCGGCATACGGCAGCTCGGCCATGCCGATATGCTGCGGGTGCTGCTGCGCAACCTGCTCGATAATGCCAGCCGCTACAGCCCGCAGGGGGCGGCGCTGAGGCTGCACCTCAGCGCCCATGGGCAGGATGCATGGGTGTTGCGGGTGCATAATAGCGGGGTGAGCCTGAGCGACGAGGAATGCCATCATATGTTTGAACCGTTCTACCGCGGGAAACAGAATGTCACCCCGGGCGCGGGCATCGGTCTTGCGATTGTGAGCTGGATTGCGCGGATGCACAGGCTGCGCGTGGTGGCGGCGACGGAAGAGGGCGGCGTTGCCGTGCGGGTTACCCCGGCAGAATAATGCATTTTCTTTGGCGCGCTTAAGGTTCGCTTCAGGTTTCTTTGGCTTATCTCGCACCCGCAAAAAACGTTTGCGGATGGTGTGACCCGGCAAACGGCACGAACTTAAGCAAGAGCGCCGCTTCCTATGAAAAAGAAATCGATGACCCCCGTAATCCTGCTGGCCGCCCTCTGCGCGGCGGGTGGCTATTACCTGCTCACGTCGCATGGCGAGGCGGAGCACGCCGCCAAAACCACCTATCAGGTGACCCACCCATGGCGGCAGGCGGTGACGACCGACGACGAGTATGTGGCGCAGATCCGCTCGATGCAGCATATCGAGTTCCGCTCGTTCGAGAAGGGCTACCTGCAGAAGATTTTCGTGAACGAGGGCCAGCGCGTGCAAAAAGGCCAACCCATGTTCCAGATCATGCCGATGCTGATGGAAGCCGATTACGACAAGGCCAAGGCCGAATACAACCTCGCCAACATCGAATACAAAAACACCGCGTCCTTGCGCAAACATAACGTGGTGTCGCCCAACGAGCTGGCGCTCGCCAAAGCGCGGCTCGACAAGGCCGCCGCCGAGATGAAGCTCGCCAAAACCCACCTTGATTTCACCACCATCAAAGCGCCGTTCTCCGGCATTATCGACCAGTTCCGCGTGCGGCTGGGCAGCCTGGTGGAAGAGGGGCAATTGCTGACCACGCTTTCCGACAACAGCAAAATGTGGGTGTATTTTAACGTGTCGGAAGCCAATTACCTTGATTTCATGGCGAAGAAAAAAGCGGGCCAGCCGATTCCGGTTTCGCTGGTGCTGGCGAACGGCCAGACCTTCGACCAGCCCGGCACGATCGACACGATCGAGGCGGATTTCGATAACAAAACCGGCAACGTGGCGTTCCGCGCCACCTTCCCCAACCCCGAGGGGCTGCTGCGCCACGGCCAGACCGGCACCGTGCAGATCGCGCAAACGATGGATGACGCGCTGGTGATTCCACAAAAGGCGACCTACGAGGTGCTGGATAAGAAATACGTCTATGTGGTCGATGAGAAGCAGCAGCTGCATGCCCGCCAGATTACGATTGCGGAAGAAGTGCCGCATTTGTTCGCGGTGGCGAAGGGGCTGAAGGAAGGCGACATGATTCTGCTGGAGGGGCTTGGCAAGGTGCATGAAGGCCAGACCATTGCCGCCAGCGAGCAAAGCGCCGAACAGGTGGAAGCCAGCCTGAAACTGGCCGTTGATTAAGCAGTATCGTTCCGGGTTATTGGTATGTTCGAGAAATTTATCCATCGGCCGGTGCTGGCCATTGTCCTGTCGGTGCTGCTTGTGTTTGTGGGCGTGCTGGCCATTGTCGGCTTGCCGGTTTCGCAGTTTCCCACCATCGCCCCGCCGCGGGTGATGATTAGCCTTGCCTATCCCGGTGCGAGCGCGGAAGTGCTGGTGAAATCCTCGCTCATTCCGCTCGAGCAGTCGATCAACGGCGTGCCGGGCATGAGCTACATGATCTCGGATGCGACCAGCGCGGGCGAGGCCACCATTCAGGTGGTGTTCGACATGAAAGCCAGCGCGAGCGACGCGGTGGTGCAGGTGAAAAACCGCGTCGACCAGGTGATGAGCAAACTGCCGCCGCTGGTGCAGCTGGAAGGCGTGGTGGTGCAGCTCGTGCAGCCCAGCATGCTGATGTATGTGAACCTCTACAGCACCGACAAACACGCCGATGAGAAGTTCCTGTTCAACTACGCGAACATCAACATCATCCGCGAATTGCAGCGCATCAAGGGCATTGCGCAGGCGCGCAACCTTGGCTCGCGCCAATACGCGATGCGTATCTGGCTCGACCCCGACCGCATGCGCGCCTACAGCATCTCGACCGAAGACGTGATGAAAGCGGTGAAGAAACAAAGCGTGATCGGCAGCCCTGGCCGCATTGGCCAGAGCTCGGGCAAGACCGCGCAATCGCTGGAATATGTGCTGACCTATAAGGGCCAGTTCAATGAACCGTCGGAATATGAGAACATCATTCTGCGCGCGAACCCGAACGGCGAGATGCTGTATTTGAAAGACGTGGCGAAGATCGAGCTGGATAGCGAGTTCTACGATATTTACTCGAACGTCGACGGTTATCCCTCGGCGGCGATCATGCTGAAGCAGACCAATGACAGCAACGCCAACGAAGTGATCGCGCAGGTGAAGGCCAAGCTCAAAACCATGAGCAAGGATTTCCCGCCCGGCATGACGTACAAAATCAGCTACGACGTGTCGAACTTTCTCGATGCGTCGATCGAGAAAGTGATCCACACGCTGGTGGAAGCCTTCGTGCTGGTGGCGCTGGTGGTGTTTATTTTCCTCGGCAACTGGCGGTTCACGCTGATTCCGATTCTTGCGGTGCCGGTATCGCTGATTGGCGCATTCGCCTTCATGCAGCCGCTTGGGCTCACCATTAACCTCGTTACGCTGTTCGCGCTGGTGCTGGCCATCGGCATCGTGGTCGATAACGCCATCGTGGTGGTCGAGGCGGTGGAGGCCAAGATGGTGCAGGATCACCTCTCGCCCTACCGCGCGGTGATGGCGGTGCTGGGCGAAATCAGCGGCGCGATCATTGCCATCACGCTGATGA
>JBIISI010000046.1:0-17282 GCA_044341105.1 Rickettsiales bacterium
CTGCTCACGCTCACCGTCACCTTCACGCTCGGCACCGACCCCGACCTTGCCGCGCAGCTGGTGCAGAACCGCGTGAACCAGGCCCTGCCGCGCCTGCCGGAAGTGACGCGCCAACTCGGCGTCACCACCACCAAAAGCTCGCCCGACCTCACCATGGTGGTGCACCTCACCTCGCCCAACAACCGCTACGACATGCTCTATCTGCGCAACTACGCAGTGCTGAACGTGAAAGACCAGATCGCCAAAATCAAGGGCGTCGGCTCGGTCGAGCTGTTCGGCTCGGGCGACTATGCCATGCGCGTCTGGCTGAACCCGCAGAAAGTGGCCGAGCGCGGCCTCACCGCCAGCGAAGTGGTGGCGGCCATCCGCGGCCAGAACGTGCAGGTGGCCGCCGGTGTCGTGGGCGGCCCGCCCTACGACGACGGCGTGCAGCTGCAATTGCCGGTGAACACGCAGGGCCGCCTGCAATCGCCCGAAGAATTCGGCCAGATGGTCGTCAAGCGCGATGCGCAGGGCACCATCACCCGCCTCGGCGACCTTGCCCGCATCGAGATCGACGCCGCCCAATACGGCCTGCGCTCGCTGCTCGACAATAAGCAAGCCGTCGCCATCCCCATTTTCCAGACGCCGGGGGCGAACGCCATCGCCCTGTCCGACAGCGTGCGCAACACCATGGCGGAGTTGAAAAAGAACTTCCCCGAAGGTGTCGATTACTCGATCGTCTACGATCCGACCGTGTTCGTGCGCGGCTCGATCGAAGCGGTGATCCACACGCTGTTCGAGGCGCTCATCCTCGTCGTCATCGTGGTCATCCTGTTCCTGCAGACATGGCGCGCCTCGGTCATTCCGCTGCTCGCGGTGCCGGTGTCCATCGTTGGCACCTTTGCCATCATGCATATGTTCGGCTTCTCCATTAATGCGCTGTCGCTGTTCGGGCTGGTGCTCGCCATCGGCATCGTGGTCGACGATGCGATCGTCGTGGTCGAGAACGTGGAACGCAACATTGAAGGCGGCCTCAGCCCGCGCGATGCCACCATTCAGGCCATGCGCGAAGTGACCAACCCCATCATCGCCATCACGCTGGTGCTGTGCGCGGTGTTCGTGCCCATCGCCTTCATCAGCGGCCTCACCGGGCAGTTCTACCGCCAGTTTGCGCTGACCATCGCCTTCTCTACCGTCATCTCGGCGTTCAACTCGCTCACCCTCAGCCCGGCGCTGGCCGCGCTGCTGCTGAAGGGCCATGGCGGCAAAAAAGACTGGCTCTCGCGCATGACGGATCGCTACCTCGGCGGCTTCTTCGCGCGCTTCAACCGCTTCTTCCTGCGCAGCTCCGAACGCTACGGCCACAGCGTGAGCGGCCTGCTGCGCCGCAAGGGCATTGCGGTCGGCGTGTACGTGCTGCTGCTGGTCGCGTCGGTGTTCTTCTTCAAGCTGGTGCCCCCGGGCTTCGTGCCGGTGCAGGACAAACAATACCTCGTGAGCTTCGCGCAATTGCCCGAAGGCGCCACGCTGGATCGCACCGAAAAAGTCATCCGCCAGATGACCGAGATCGCCCTCAAGGAACCCGGCGTCGAATCCGCCGTGGCCTTCCCCGGCCTGTCGATCAACGGCTTCATCAACAGCTCCAGTGCGGGCATCGTGTTCGTCACGCTCAAACCGTTCGAAGAGCGCAAGGAAAAATCCCTCTCCGGCTTTGCCATCGCCGGCACCCTGCAGCAAAAATACATGGCCGTGAACGATGCGTTCATCGCCATTTTCCCGCCGCCGCCGGTGATGGGGCTGGGCACGATCGGCGGCTTTAAACTGCAGGTCGAAGACCGCACCGATCAGGGCTATGCCGCGCTCGACGCCGCCATGCAAAAAGTGGTGGGTGCCGCGCGCCAGGACCCCCGGCTGTCGGGCATGTTCAGCAGCTACAAAACCAACACCCCGCAGCTTTTCGCCGATCTCGACCGCACCAAAGCGCAGCAGCTTGGCGTGAACGTGCAGGACGTGTTCGACACCATGCAGGCCTATCTCGGCTCGCTGTATGTGAACGACTTCAACAAATTCGGCCGCACCTACCAGGTGATCGTGCAGGCCGATAAGCAGTTCCGCTCCACCCCGCAGGACATCCTCGCGTTGCGCACCCGCAACAGCGAGGGCAACATGGTGCCGCTCGGTTCCGTCATCACCGTGCGCGACACCACGGGGCCGGAAAGCGCCATGCGCTACAACAATTTCCGCTCGGCCGATTTGAACGGCGGCCCCGCCCCCGGCTTCTCCAGCGGGCAGGCGCAGCAGGCCATCACCGACATCCTGAACAAGGAATTGCCCAAGGGCATGCGCTTTGAATGGACGGAGCTGACCTACCAGCAGATCCTCGCCGGTAACACGGCGCTGCTCGTGTTCCCCATCTGCGTGCTGCTGGTCTATCTCGTGCTGGCGGCGCTGTATGAAAGCCTGTTTCTGCCGCTTTCCATCATCCTCATTGTGCCGCTTTGCCTGTTCTCGGCCATTGTCGGTGTCTGGCTCGATGGCGGCGACAACAACATTTTCACCCAGATCAGCCTGTTCGTGCTGGCGGCGCTGGCGTGCAAAAACGCCATCCTCATCGTCGAGTTCGCGCGCGAGCTGGAAATCGCCGGGCGCAGCACCGTCGATGCGGCGATCGAAGCGGCCCACCTGCGCCTTCGCCCCATTCTCATGACGTCGCTCGCCTTCATCATGGGCGTGGTACCGCTCGCGCTTTCCACCGGCGCGGGTGCCGAAATGCGGCAAGCCATGGGCATCGCCGTGTTCTCGGGCATGCTGGGCGTCACCTTCTTCGGCCTGTTCCTCACCCCTGTGTTCTATGTGCTATTGCGCGCGCTTGAAAAACGCGTGACCCACACCGAGAAAGTGCACCACCATGTCAGCCACTAAATCCCTCGCACTGGCCCTGCTGCTTGCCGCCTGCACCGCACCGGTCGATCCGCAATCCTCCGGCGTGGAGGCCCCGTCGCTGTGGCAGCGCCTGCAGGGCGAGGATGCCCCCGCCGCCCTCACCGGCAGCAAAGACGCCGCCATCGAGCAGCAATGGTGGAAGCAGTTCAACGACCCCGTGCTCGACCAGCTGGTGGGCGATGCGCTCGCCAACAACAAATCCCTTGCCATCGCCAAAGCGCGCATCGAGGAAGCGCGCGCCAACCGCGTGGGCACCCGTTCGCGGCTGTTGCCGCAAATCAGCGGCGCGGCGCAGGCCACCCGCCAGAACCCCGGCGCGCTGTTTGGCGACACGCCCTACAGCATGCAGCAAGCGCAGCTTGATACCGCATGGGAGATCGACCTGTTCGGTAAAAACCAGGCGCGCACCGCGCAGGCCACTGCCCTGCTGGAATCGGAGGAAGCGACCGCGCAAGGCGTGCGCGTGAGCTTGCTTGCGGAACTCGCCCGCACCTATTTCGAGCTGCGCGAAGCCGCCCTGCAAATCGGCATCACGCAGGAAAATATCACCGCCCAGCAACGCACCTTCAGCATCACGCAGGCGCAGTTCGAAGGCGCGTTCGTGAGCCGCCTCGATGTCGAGCGCGCGGGCACGCAGCTTGCCATCACGCAAGCCCAGCTGCCGCTGTGGCAGGCCCAGCGCGACGCGGCGCGCAACCGCCTGAACGTGCTGCTCGGCAAGCCGCCCGGCGGGGTCGACGCCCTGCTGGCCGATGCCGCGCCGCAACCCGCCCTGCCCGAGCAGATCGTGATCGCCGCCCCCGCGCAGGTGCTCGCCAACCGGCCCGACGTGCGCGCCGCCGAGCGGCAGTTCGCCGCCGCCGTCGCCGGGGCCGATGCCGCCACGCGCGAGCTGTTTCCCACCATTTCGCTCAGCGCCTTTTTCGGCGTGCAGAATTTCAACGATCTTTCCGCCAAACCGTGGGGCGTGGGTGCCAACCTCACCCAGCCGATCCTGAATTTCGGCCGCATCGAAGCGGGCATCGACGCTGCGAACGCGCGCGAGCAGCAGGCCTTCCTCACCTACCAGCAGACGGTGCTGGAAGCCTTGGCCGACATGGAAACCGCCCTCTCGCGCTACCTGAACGAAGGCCAGCGTAACCGCGCCCTGGCCGAGGCCACCACCCGCAGCAACGCCTCACTGACACTGGCCCGCCGCCAATACCGCGAGGGCGAATCCGCCCTGCTCGACCTGCTGATCGTGGAGCGCGACGCGTTGGCCGCCGAATCGGCGCAGGCCACGTCCGACGCCGCGCTGCGCCAGCAGCTCGTCGCCATCTACGCCGCCGCTGGCGGTGGCTGGGCCGATCCTGCCACCCCATAATGCCCGTGGCTTGACCTGCATCAAGGACAGGGGTGCCGCATCAGGGTACATGCTATGGAAAATCACGACCAAAAAGGGATGTTCCATGCGCATGCACCACACACTGGCGATCCTCGCCGCCACCAGCCTCCTGTCTTCCGCCAGCTTCGCCGCCAGCGTGGCCGGCACCGAATGGGACGATGCCAAACGCTTCCAGATCCGCGGCCGCGTGATCGGCGTGCTGCCCGATGAAGACAGCAGCGTCAGCGTGGGCGGCAGCGCGCAGGCGGGCGATGCGATCGCGCCCGAAGCCGACCTCTCCTACTACTTCACCGACTATGTTTCCGCCGAGCTGATTGCCGCCACCACGCAGCACAAGCTTTCGCACAACGCCGCCGGGCCGCTGGGCCGCACCTGGGTGCTGCCGCCCACCCTCACCGTGCAATACCACCCCATGCCGCATAACCAGTTCAGCCCCTATGTCGGCGCGGGCCTCAATTACAGCATCTTCTACGGCGAAGATTCCGCGAATGGCAATGGCGTGACCGGGCTCGATGTCGATGGCGGCGTGGGCTACGCGCTGCAGGCCGGGGCCGATTACTGGCTCGACGAGCATTGGGGCGTGAATTTCGACGTGAAAAAACTGTTCCTCAATGTCGATGCGAAAATGAACGTGGGCGGCACGCCCGTCACCGCCGATGTCGATCTCGATCCGTGGATCGTCGGCGCGGGTGTCTCCTACCGCTTCTAGCATTGCCGTGCGCGGGCCAAGGCGCTAGACTTCCTGCATGTGTTCGGCCCGTTCCCAGCCCTTTCCGCTTTTCCAGCGCTTTCCGGCGTTGCTGCCGCTCGTGCAGCAACACACCCACCGCAAAGACGACATCCTCGCCCATCACGGCGCGGCGGCCGACACGGTGTGGCTGGTGCTTTCCGGCTGGGCAAGCCTGCTGCGCCACACGCCGGGCGGCACGCAGGTCACCATGGATCTGTGCAGCACCGGCGACCTGCTGGGCGAAGACGCACTGAACGGCCAGCCGCATTACACCCACAGCATCCGCGTGCTGGAAAACGGCACCCAGCTCGCGGCGCTGCCCGCGCGCGCCCTGCAGGCGCTCACCGCCAGCGACAGCGCCCTTTCCACCGCGCTCATGGGGCTGCTCAGCGCGCGCCTCAACCGTGTGCAGCGCCAGCTCGAGCAGCGCACCAGCCTTAGCGCCCCGCAGCGGCTGGGCTGTTTCCTACTGCGCCTGCGCGAGCAGCAGGGTGGCACCGGCCCACTGCATCTGCCGCTCGATAAGCAGGTCATCGCTTCCTATCTCGGCATGAAACCCGAAACCCTGTCGCGCAGCTTCCAGCAATTGCAGCCGCATGGCATCAGCGTGGCGCAGGCACAGGTCGGCGTCGCGTCGCTGGGTGCGCTGCGCGCCTATGTGTGCGGCAGTTGCGGCGAATCGGGCCTTTGCCCCACCGAGCAGGCCCGCGCATGCAGCGCCCCCGCCGGGTAAATCGCTTGGCCCGGCGCGGCCTTGCTGCTATGCAGCGGCCATGATCCGCCTCACCCAGCTCAAACTGCCGCTCGACCACGCGCCCGGCGCCATCGAACAGGCCGCCATCGCCCGCCTGCAACTTGCGCCCGGCGAGCTTTTGCAGTGCACCGTGTTCAAGCGCGGCAACGACGCGCGCAAAAAACACGCCATCCAGCTGGTCTACACGCTCGATCTCGCGGTGGCGAACGAAGCCGCCGTGCTGAAACGTTTCGCGCGCGACCCCGACGTGAAACCCACGCCCGACATGGCCTACCGTTTCGTCGGCCACGCCCCGGCGGGCCTGAGCGCGCGGCCAGTGGTCATCGGCGCCGGGCCGTGCGGGCTGCTGTGCGCGCTGGTGCTGGCGCAAATGGGGTTCAAACCCATCATCCTGGAGCGCGGCAAGGAAGTGCGCCAGCGCACCAAAGACACCTGGGCGCTGTGGCGAAAATCGGTGCTCACGCCCGAATCGAACGTGCAGTTCGGCGAGGGCGGCGCGGGCACTTTCTCCGACGGCAAGCTCTATAGCCAGATCAAAGACCCGCGCCATCTGGGCCGCAAGGTGCTGGAAGAATTCGTGGCTGCCGAAGCGCCCGAAGACATCCTCACCGAAGCGCACCCGCATATCGGCACGTTCCGGCTGGTGAAAATGGTCGAGAACATGCGCCGCACCATCGAAGAACTGGGCGGCGAATACCGCTTTGAATCGCGCGTGGTCGATTTCGACATCGCCGAAGAAAACGGCGTGCGCACCCTGCGCGGGCTCACCCTGCACACCGGCGAGCGCATCGCCGCCTCGCATGTCGTCCTCGCCGTGGGCCACAGCGCGCGCGACACGTTCGAGACGCTGCACGCGCGCGGCGTCTATCTCGAGGCAAAACCCTTCTCCATCGGCGTGCGCATCGAGCATCCGCAATCGGTGATCGACGCGGCGCGTTTCGGCCCCTGCGCGGGCAATCCCATCCTCGGTGCGGCCGACTACAAACTCGTGCACCATGCCAGCAACGGGCGCGACGTGTATAGTTTCTGCATGTGCCCCGGCGGCACGGTGGTCGCTGCCACCTCGGAAGAAAACCGCGTCGTCACCAACGGCATGAGCCAATATTCGCGCGCCGAGCGCAACGCCAATGCGGGCATGGTGGTGGGCATCACGCCCGAGCAGGATTTCCCCGGCCACCCGCTGGCGGGCATCGAACTTCAGCGCCAGCTCGAATCCGCCGCGTTCGTGGCTGGCGGCGGCAACTACATGGCCCCCGGCCAGCGCGTGGGCGATTTTCTCGCCGGTCGCGCGAGCACCTCGCTCGGCAGCGTCACCCCGTCCTATAAACCCGGCGTCACGCCGACCGACCTTGCGCGCGTGCTGCCCGAATTCGCCATCACCGCCATGCGCGAGGCGCTGCCCGCCTTTGGCCGCCAGATCAAGGGCTACGACATGGCAGACGCGGTGATGACCGGCGTGGAAACCCGCACCAGCGCGCCCCTTCGTATCACGCGCGACCGCGACACGCTGCAAAGCCTGAACACGCGCGGCCTGTTCCCCGCCGGCGAGGGCGCGGGCTATGCGGGCGGCATTCTCTCCGCCGGGGTCGATGGGATTAAAATCGCCGAGGCCGTCGCGCTCAGCATGCTGGGCTCGGCCTAACCACCCGCCTTGCGGCGCATGGGTTTCACCTTCAATTTCAGCGTGGCAATGGCCCGCTCGATCTTCGGTTGTTCGGTCAGCGGCACGGTAGCGATATAGCGCCCGCTGCGCGCTGCGCTGATTTCGCCATGCACCTCGATTTTATGATCGTCGAGCATCTGCTGAATCCCCACCAGATGGGTTTTGTTGATGCGGGTTTCATAGCCGCTCGGGCGCTTGCGCCATTCCACATCGGTCAGCGCGCGCAGGGCCGCTTCCATCGGGTCTTCATAGGGCATGGTTCACCTCGTTTTGCTGCAGGGCATACTGCACCATACCGCTCGCGGCGGCAACTGCCGTGCTGAAACAGGCCTGCAATAAATAGCCGCCGGTGGGGGCGTCCCAATCCAGCATTTCACCGGCCACGAACAGGCCGGGAATACTGCGCAGCATAAACTGCCCGTCCACCCCCTCGTGGGCGATGCCGCCGGCGGTCGAAATCGCACGCGCGATGCTGCTCGTGCCGGTCAGCACGATCGGTAATTGCTTCACCATGCGCGCGAGCTCGGCGGGGGTGGCCTTCGCCACCGCGTCTTTCGGGTGCACCTCGCACAGCAGCGCCACCACGAGGGGAGAAAACCCCGCGCTGCGCATGTAACTGCTGAAGGATTTGCTGCCGCGCGGCGCGGCCAGTTTTTCTTCCAGCGCTTCGCGCGTCATGCCGGGCCGAAGATCGAGCATCACGGTGGTTTTTCCGTTGCGCGCAATGGCGTGGCGCAAATGGGCGGAAAGCGCATAAACCAGCCCGCCCTCAATCCCGTCGCGCGTAATCATCGCCTCGCCCTGGCGGCGGGTGCGATCATGCGCCATCGCCAGCGGCTTCAGCGGTTGCCCGGCGAAGCGCTCGCGGAAATACGGGCTCCACGCCACGGTGAAGCCCGAGTTCGCCGCCTGAAGCGGCGCGACCTGCACGCCGCGCTGGGCCAGTATGTCTTGCCACTGCCCGTCGCTGCCCATGCGCGGCCACGAGGCACCGCCCAGTGCCAGCAGGGCGGCGGGCGGGCGCACCGCCACCTGCTGGCCTGCGCCGTCGATAAACAACAATTGATCCTTGTACCAACCGATCCAGCGATGGCGCGGGAAATATTGCACGCCCAGTTGCTGCAGGCGGCCCAGCCACGCGCGCAGCAGCGGCGCGGCTTTCATCGCGCGCGGGAACACCCGGCCCGAACTGCCCACGAAGGTTTCCTGCCCCAGCCCCTCGCACCAATCGCGCAGCGCCTCGGGGGGGAAGGCGCGAATGCTTGGCTCCAGCCACGCCGCGCTTGCGCCGTAGCGTTTCAAAAATGCCTCAAGCGGTTCGCTGTGCGTCAGGTTCAGCCCGCCGCGCCCGGCCAGCAGCAATTTGCGTGCCGGGCTTGGCATGCGGTCGAACAATTGCACGGCGTAGCCGCGCAGCGCCAGTTGCTCGGCGGCCATAAGGCCCGCGGGGCCGGCGCCGATAATGGCAAAGGGTGCGGTGTGCGGTTGCATGGGCTTGCTCATAGCCTGCCTGCGCCCGCACAGCAACCGTTAGCGCGCCCCGTCAGGTATCAGGCCGCGCGGCGACTGCGATCGCGCCCCTGCAACACATCCATAACACCGCAGAGATGGCGATGCAGGTCACCCGGTACCCGGGCGGTGATGAAGGGGCCGTCGATTGCCAGCGCCTCGTCGGAGAAATGCGCACCAACCGCGCTCAGTTCCTTTTCCACCTCCCAATAGGCGGCAATTTTTTTGCCACGCAATTGCTCGGGAATGGCCGAGGCCAGCAATTGCGGGCCGTGGCAAATGGCGGCAATCGGCGTGCCTTGTGCGGCGAATTGCTGCACCAGTTTCAGCACCGCGGCATCTTCGCGCAGTGCGGCGGGCGCCTTGCCGCCGGGAATATACAGCAGCGCATAATCGCCTGGCCGCGCATCGCGCACGGCAATGGTCTGCTTGCATTCATAGCCATGCTTGGCCTTGAAGCTTCTCCCATCAATGGTGGCGACATCGACATGGTAGCCTTCCTCGATCAGGCGATAGAACGGGTAATAAAATTCCATATCCTCCGTGTCGTCGCCGGTCAGGATCAACACCTTCTCCGGCCGCTGAAGGCGGGCGGGAATGGGGGCGGGTTTCATGATATCGTTTCTGTCACTCATGGCGACCTCCTTGCTTGCGTTGAAACGGATTCCACTAATGCAAACCCGGTATAAAATATCGATAGCGAGTGCGGCGATTGACAAACGCCCATTTCCGGCGCATGGGTCTGCGCATGGCTCTTTCCGTGAATGTCCTGCGCCTCGGCAATTTCCGCCGCCTCCTGCTTGGCCGCATGTGCGGGCCTATGGCGCTGCAATGCCAGGCGGTCATCGTCGGCTGGCAGGTCTACTCGCTCACCCACGACACCTTCATGCTCGGCCTGGTCGGGCTGGCCGAAGCGGTGCCCGCCATTTTATGCGCGCTGGTGTCGGGCCATATTGTCGATATCAGCCGCCCGCACCGCGTCTATCTCGGCTGCATGGCGGTGCTGCTGGTGAACACGCTCATGCTGTTGCTGCTCGCGGGCGGCATTCTGCCTGCGGGCGATCACAGCGTGCTGCCCTTCATTTTCGCCGGGGTGTTCATCTCCGGCGTGGCGCGCAGTTTCATCATGCCCGCCTCGTTCTCATTACTGCCGCAGATTGTGGCACGCAGCGAAATTGCGGCGGCATCGGCCTGGCTTTCCAGCGGGTTACAGGTGGCGGCCATTGCCGGGCCTGCGCTCGCCGGGCTGCTCTATGGCGGCTATGGCCCGCGCGTGGCGTGGATGATGCCCGCCGGGCTCATGCTCGTCGCATTCGTCATGCTGGCGGGCATGCGCGGGCCGGTGCGCCAGTTCCGCGGCACCACCAAACGCGAACCGGCGGCGCAAAGCATCAAGGCCGGGTGGCGCTTCATCTGGCAGAATCAGGTGCTACTTTCCATCATGGCGCTCGATATGTTCGCGGTGCTGTTTGGCGGCGTCGTCGCCATCCTTCCCGCCTATGCCGACCAGGTGCTGCACACCGATGCCGAGGGGCTGGGCGCGCTGCGCGCCGCCCCCGCCATCGGCGCCATTGCCACCGCGCTATGGCTGGCGCTGCACCCCATGCGCACCGTGCGTGCCTCGAATTTGCTCTGGGTTATCACCGGCTTCGGGCTGTGCATGATTGGCTTCGGCCTCACCAGCGTGTTCGGCGTAGCCCTGCTCATGCTCGCGCTTTCCGGCGCGTTCGACAGTGTGAGTGTCGTCATCCGTTCCACCCTCATGCAATTGCTGGTGCCCGAAAACATGCGCGGCCGCGTCAGTTCCGTGAACTCCATGTTCATTATCTCCAGCAACGAAATCGGCGCGTTCCGCGCGGGCACCGGGGCGGCGCTCATCGGGCTGGTGCCATCCATCCTGCTCGGCGGCGTCGGCACATTGGCGGTGGCGGCCTTCACGGCGCTGCGGGCGGCAAAACTGCGCCGCCTCGTCGTCGATACCAGCGAGGCGCTGGAAGATAAAAAAGCCTGAGCCACAAAAAAGGGCGCCCGAAAGCGCCCTTTTCACTGAATCCACCGTCGCAGATGGTTAGCCTTCGTGCTTACTTTCTTTGTACGCTTTCTTCTCTTCGAAAGTTACTTTGCCATCGCCGTTGGCATCCAGCTTCGCCCATTTATCGGCTTTATCGGGCCAGGCGGTTTTGAACTCGGTGGGGCTGAGCGCGCCATCTTTATTGGTATCGGCCGCTTCGAATTTTTCCTTCATTTTGCTTTCATCCCAATGCTCATTGGCCAGGGCGGGGGCAGAAACGGCCAGAGCAAGGGCGCTTGCGAGGATCATGGTTTTCATGGGTCTTCTCCTTTAACATGGTTGCGGCATCACAGCCGTGGGGGAAAGCTAGGTAACACGGCATCAACGGGCCATGTGCCAACACCCCCGATTGCCTGACCAATTGGTAATGTTGCAGCGCACACCTGTGGGGTGGCCATCTGCGCCCCGGCTGCTATGGTGCGCGCTTTCTAAAACCGGGGGAACCACACGCATGGCCACGATGAAAGCGACGACCGCGACGAAAGCCGCGTCGAAAAAAGCCCAGCCGCTCTATAAGCATCTCTACGTGCAGGTGCTGGTCGCGATTGCGGCGGGTGTCGTCATGGGTATCGTCGCGCCCGAGCATGCGGTGAAAATGAAAATCCTCGGCGATGCCTTCATCAAGCTGATTAAAATGATGATCGGGCCGATCATTTTCTGCACCGTGGTCACCGGCGTGGCCAGCATGGGCAGCATGAAAGAAGCGGGCTCCATCGCCCTCAAAGCCCTCGTTTACTTCCTCGCCTTCACGGTGATCTCGCTTGCCATCGGCCTCGTCGTGGCGAATGTCTACAAGCCCGGCGCGGGCATGAATATCGACCCCAGCACCCTCGATAGTTCGGCGGTGAAAGCCTACACCGGCGCCACCGTGAAGCTCGATTCCCCCGTGGATTTCTTCCTGCACATCATCCCCAAAACCCCGGTCGATGCCTTTGCCTCCGGCGAGATCCTGCAGGTGCTGTTCTTCGCCATCCTGTTTGCGGCGGCGGCCACCGTGCTGGGCGCAAAAGCCAAACCCGTGGTGAAGCTGATCGAAGATATCTCGCATTTCTTCTTCACCATCATCGGCTTTTTCATGAAGGTCGCCCCCATCGGTGCGTTCGGCGCCATGGCCTACACCGTCGGTGAATACGGGGCCGATTCGCTGCTGCCGCTCATGAAGCTGCTGCTCGGCTTCTACCTTACCTGTGCGCTGTTCGTGTTCGTGGTGCAATGGGCCGTCATGCGCTATCTCGGCCTCAGCCTGTGGCAATACCTCGTCTACATCAAAGACGAACTCGTCATCACCCTCGGCACCGCAAGCTCCGAAGCCGTGTTCCCACGCATGATCGAAAAGCTCAATGCGCTGGGCTGCGAGCGCTCGGTGGTCGGCATGGTGCTGCCCACCGGCTACAGCTTCAACCTTGTCGGCAGCTCGATCGCCCTCACCCTGTCGGCCATCTTCCTCGCGCAGGCCACCAACACCGAGCTCTCGCTCGGGCAGGAACTCATGATCCTCGGCATCATGATGCTGACCAGCAAGGGCGCGGCAGGTGTCGTCGGTTCGGCCTTCATCGTGCTCACCGCCACGCTCGAATCGCTCAACATCATTCCCGTGGCGTCGGTCGCCATCATCCTCGGGGTCGATCGTTTCATGAGCGAAGGCCGCGCCATCACCAACCTGATTAGTAACGGCATCGCCACCATCTTCATGGCAAAATGGGAAGGCGCGCTCGACATAGAACAGGCACGCGGCGTGCTCTCGGGCAAAATCAAACCGAAGCTGGAAACCGCAAACTAGCGCCCTTTCACCGGGTGCTGGTTGACGTTGTGCGCGCTTAGCGCATTCGTCAGCTCGCGACCGGTAATGTGACCGTCGCCATTGCGATCAACCTCGGCAATGCCGATGCCATAGTGCTTCATCGTGGCGCGCAGCTCGGCGGCGCTCACCTGCGCATCGCCATCGCCCATGAATTTTCCCCAATTGCTTTTGGCAAACTGGCCTTCCAGCGCTTTTAATTCCGCGTTCAAATGCTGCTGCCCGGCGCGGCCGCTGAAGCTGCTATGCACCGCCGCCGATGCATGGGGTTTGGCCGCGCTGGGCGGTGCCCCGTGACGCACCCGCGCTGCCTGCGCCGGGCCGCGCGCGGCGGGTGTGCCATCGTCCAGCAACCCCGCCCCCATGGCAACCAGTTCCCCCGTGCCGGAATGGCGCGCGGCGTCTTTCTCGCCGACCACGGCCTTGCTGCCGTAATGCACGCCTTCCTGCAGCGCCTCGCCCGCGCCGAAGCCAAGGATACCGCCCACCGTGCCGGCCACCCCGGAAAGCGCCGTGGTACCCACCTTCGTCCAGCTCGATTCGCCCTTGAACGCTTTGTACATTTCATACCCGGTTTCACCCACCGCGAACCCGGCGCCCACCACCGCGCCCACCACGGGGATTTTCCCGCCGACCGCCTTCACCCCCGCGGCCACCGCGCGCAAACCCACTTTCTCCGCCACCACGCCGGCGACTTTGATCTCCGCGCGCATGCCGCCCTCGGAAAGCGCCGCTTCCTGCACACCCGTGGTCACGGCCACTTGCACATGCTGGCGTGCTTCGTCGGTGCGGCCTTCGCGATAAGCCTTCACCGCCGCCGCGCCTTCCACCCCCACCGTCACCGCGCCCACATATTTCCCGGCGCGGTCGAGCTTCTCCACCAGTGCCGGCGCATGCGTCACCGGCGGCGCGTCAGCTGCAACGGGTTCAGTTGCAGGCGTAGGCACCGTCCCCATTGGGGTGGGCACCGGTTTGCCCTGCCAGTCGATTTGTTCACGCGCGAATTGCTGCCATTGCGCTTGCGAGAATTCAGGCAGCGGCGGTGGCTTCACCGGCTCCGAAGGCGTCACCACCACCGACGGCGCGATCGCCGCCCCGGCGGCCTGCATGCGCCCCGCTTCCAACTGGCGTTGCACCCGCACCATCTCCGCCGGAACCACCGGCTTGCCCCGGCTATCGCGCACGGGGATTTTTCCCAGCAATTTATCTTCCGCCATCTGCGCGCGATGCGCGGCCAACGCCACATCGGCTTCGGCGCGGGCGGCCACTTCCTTCTCTACCCG
Source organism: Rickettsiales bacterium (assembly GCA_044341105.1). Lineage (GTDB taxonomy): Bacteria > Pseudomonadota > Alphaproteobacteria > Rickettsiales > UBA3002 > QFOX01. The sequence goes on from JBIISI010000046.1 coordinate 14,118, forward strand.
CTGGGCGGTCGCCTGCAATTGCTCCGGCGTGGGCGGTGGCGCATCGAACGGGCGGCGGCCCCCTTCCCGCGCCCGGCGCAGCATTTCCTGCTGCGCAGCCAGTTGTTCCCCGCCCAATTCCTGTGCGCCGGCGCGGCTAAAATCATCCAGCATGCGTGATTGCTGTTGCTGCTTCGGCAGGGGCGTGGCCGTATCCGGCGACGGCCCATCCCAGCGCCCCGGTGGCAGGTCGAAATGCGTACGCATCTGCTGCGGCGTCATCTCCGACAGGCGCAACCCATTCGCATGGCGCACCCCGTCGCCCAGCTCGCGCTGGGCCTGCTGCCACTGCGCATATTGCTGCCGCTGCCCCTCGCTCGGCTGGTGCTGGCTTTGCTGCTGCTGTTGCCGCTGCGGTTGCATGCCAACGAATCGCGCCGCCTCTACAGGAATCGTTATCCGGTGCAGACCATTGCCAAGATCGCGTCGCTGCACCATGGCAATATCTATTCCCACATCGACGAAGTTCTGGCGACTATAAGTTGAGGGGACATCCATCACATAGCCCGTGGTTTTCATTTCGCTACCTGTGCGAAACGCCTTATGCGCCACATCCGAAATACCGGCATCATCCAACGCGGCGAATACACGTGCATCCTGTGCCATCGCAGAAGGCAGCCTTGCATCAGGAATCACAATAGCATGCACCGCGCGGCTGCTACCGGCTTGGCGTTGCAAGCCATCGGGATTGATGCCAGCACGTGCTAATTCACCACGCGAATAGTCAGCTGGCACCTCTACCCGGTAACCGCCGTCCACGCGTTCAACCCCCAGCACGTTGCGATCGCCCAGTGCTTCTTTTAAATCGGCCCGCACCGAAAATGCTGCATTACTGGTAGCCGAAGCACGACGTGCTGCGGTTGCAACTGGCGCTACAGGCTCTGCCTGGATTTGCGGCACAGGTGTTTCCGGTACCATTTGGGACATGGGCGCACTGGGTTCGGCTTTTCCAAACAAGCGAGCAAAGAAGCCCGGTTTCTTTTCGGCTTCGCTCACCGACTGAACGGTGGGAACCTCTGCCCCCCGAGCGCGCATAACCATTGGGTCACGTGAAAAATCAATATGCTGTAGCGTATCAGGTTGTTGGGTAGGGTTATGCTCCCACCCAATGGGTGCATGCCCATTGGCGATAGCCGCACGAATTTCCTTGGCACCTAGATACCCATCCTCATTTGCATAGCCTCGGAGTTGGCCGTGCGCCAGCTCGTTACGGTATCCTGCATAGCGGCTACCGGGCACCATACGGTCGCCTTGAATCGAAGAAACGCTGGGGCGAATACCCGCCTGCTCGAAATTAACCTCAATATCGCGGATAACATTATCCCAACGGAAGTCAGCATGCTCGCGCGCACCGTAAAGGGTAAAATGCTTACCTGCTTGTGAATTTCCTGGGTTGTGAAAATGTTCTGCCAGCGCTGGATTTGTTACTTTGAACGATTGCACCCCGTGTTTTGCCACAAGCTGCATCACAATATCAGTCGCTCGCGGCAAATCCTGCGGGTCGACACTTAAATGAAATTTCCACCCGTCCCCAGCATAATGCGCCTGCGTATCATAGCCAGCAACTTCAATATACGTGAATGCGTCATCCGGATAGACGGTGTACCCCGGTGGCAGCCGACGCGCTGCAGCGCTTACCCGACTGTCACTCTGTGAAGTGATCTCTTCATAAAAGCTCGACATGTTAGATCCTCGCATCTTTCCCCTACCATATGCTAAGAACCCTTAAAATCCCCTTAACCGCTTCCGGGGGTGGTGGGGCGCATGTAGGATGGTTTTTCAACCCCTTACCATGGAAAGAGGCACGTCACATGATGTCACAAAACCTCACACTCAAACAATATAAGGCATTGTATTTACTTGCAGATGGGTATGCGGTGTCGACCGTGGCGCGGCGGGTGGGGGTGCGGCGCGAAACCGTCTCGCGCTGGCGGCAGATGGACGCATTCAAAACGCATTACGCCGAATACCTGCAGGTGCTCGACGACGAATTGCGCCGCGACCGCCTGCTGGTGCGCACCAGCCTGCTGAACCGCCTGCAGCAGATGATCGAAAGCGACCCCCATATGCGCGCCCATGATTTGATGAAGCTGCTGGATCGCTTCATTCCCATGCCCGATGCGCCCGGCGATGCTAGCCGCTAAGCCCTTCCAGCACCAGCCAGCGCTGCTCCATATCCGCCAGCTGCTGTTGCAGCTTCGGTAACGCCTTCATGATCTGATCGAACTGCTCGGGCGCTTTGGTGTAGAGCTCGGCGTCTTCCATCGCCACCGTCAGCTCGCGGATTTTCTGTTCCAGCGCGGTGATTTTGCCGGGCAGTTTTTTCAGCTCATCGGCCTGCGCGAAGGTGAGGCCCGCGGGGGCAGCGGGCGCGGCTTCTTTGCGCGTGGCGGGCTTGCTGGCCGCTTTTGTCGGTGCCGCTGCCCGCCCTTGCGTGGCGTGGATATAATCGCTGTAGCCGCCGAAATACGACTCGACCTTGCCCTGCCCCTCGAAGGCCAGCACCTCGGTCACCGTGCGGTCAAGGAAATCGCGGTCGTGGCTCACGATAATCAGCGTGCCCTCGTAATCGGCGAGGATGCCCTGCAGCATGTCGAGCGTGTCCATGTCGAGGTCGTTGGTCGGCTCGTCCAGGATCATGATGTTGCCGGGGTTGATGAGGGTTTTGGCCAGCATCAGCCGGTTCTGCATGCCGCCCGAGAGCGTGCCCACATCGTCCTTCGCGCGCTTGGGGTCGAACATGAAATCCTTCAGGTAGGCGGCCACGTGCTTGTGGCGTTTCTTTTCGCCGCTGCCGAAGAACACATAATCGCTGTTGGGCGCGAGCGTCTTCCACAGCGTCTTTTTGGGATCGAGCGAGCTGCGATGCTGGTCGAAATAGGCAAGCTCCATTTTCTTGCTGCGAAACACCCGGCCTGTGTCGGGCTCCAGCTCGCCGATCAACAGTTTCAGGAAGGTCGATTTGCCCGAACCGTTTTTGCCGAGGATGCCGATGCGGTCGCCCTTGATGATCTTCAGCGAGAAATCGTCGAGGATGCGCAGATGCTTGCCGTCGCGCGTGAAGCGCTTGGTCACGCCCTTGAACTCGGCGACGATTTTGCTGCCGGCGGTCGCCACCAGCGGGTC
>JBIISI010000127.1:0-17206 GCA_044341105.1 Rickettsiales bacterium
ATCGCGGCGATCACCACGTTGCCATGCTGCAGCGTGAAGTTTGCGCCTTCCACGTTCACCGCTTCACCGGCCTGTTTGCTGCCAGCGTTCAGTTTCGGCAGTTCAGCCGCAAAACCTTCGGCGGCTTTGGCAAGGCTCACGCGGTCCTGCGGGCGTTTCGGGCCGGCAAGCGACGGCTCGACGCTGCCCATATCCAGCTCCAGCGTGTCGGTGAAGACGGGATCGGCGTAGTTTTCGTCGCGCCACATGCCTTGCAGTTTGGCGTAGGCTTCCACCAGCGCAATCGTCTGCTCGTCGCGGCCCGAGGTGTGCAGGTAGTTGATGGTTTCCGCATCGATCGGGAAAATGCCGCAGGTCGCGCCATATTCCGGTGCCATGTTGGCGATCGTCGCGCGGTCGGCCAGCGGCAGGCTGTTCAGGCCCGGGCCATAGAATTCGACGAACTTGCCGACCACGCCCTTGGCGCGCAGCATCTGCGTCACCGTGAGCACGAGGTCGGTCGCGGTGGTGCCTTCTTTCATTTCGCCGGTCAGTTTAAAGCCGATCACTTCCGGAATCAGCATGGAAACCGGCTGGCCGAGCATGGCCGCCTCGGCTTCGATGCCGCCCACGCCCCAGCCCAGCACGCCCAGGCCATTCACCATGGTGGTGTGCGAATCGGTGCCGACCAGCGTATCGGGGTAGGCGACCGTTTCGCCGTTTTCGGTTTTCGTCCACACCACTTTGGCGAGGTATTCGAGGTTCACCTGGTGGCAGATGCCGGTGCCGGGGGGCACCACGCGGAAATTGTCGAACGCCTGCTGGCCCCAGCGCAGGAACTCATAGCGCTCCATATTGCGCTCCATCTCCAGCGCCACGTTTTCCTTAAACGCTTTTTCGGTGCCGTATTTGTCTACCATCACCGAGTGGTCGATCACCAGATCGACCGGGGAGAGGGGGTTGATCTTCTTGGCGTTGCCACCCATGGCCGACACCGCGTCGCGCATCGCTGCCAGATCGACCACGGCGGGTACGCCGGTGAAATCCTGCATCAGCACGCGGGCCGGGCGATAAGCGATGTCGCGCGGCTCGTTTTTCGTTTTCATCCAGACCGGGAAGGCTTCGATGTCGCCTTTGGTGACCGTGCTGCCATCTTCATAGCGCAACAGGTTCTCAAGCAGGATCTTAAGCGAGAAGGGCAGCGTCGTGAAATCTACGCCCATGGCTTTCGCCGCGGCGGGAATGGAGTAGACGGTGTAAGTCTGGTTGCCGGCCTTCAGGGTGGTTTTTGCCTTGAAGCTATTTTCTGTGCTCATTGGAAAGATCCTTTTTAAAGTCATTGGATAGTTGTTGTTTTATGCCAGTAGTTTTAAGAAAGTCCTAAGAAGGCTGGCAACGGCATTTGCAATAAAACAACGTTTCCCAAGCGATTTTCAGAAAGACGTGGATGAAAAGCGACAATCTTGAACTCGACGGGCTACAGCTCGCGCGCGATGGGGTGGCGCTGTTATCCCCCATCAGCCGCCAATTTGCGGCGGGCGAGATTGTGGCCATCACCGGCCCGAACGGGGCTGGCAAATCGACCTTGCTGAAAGCCATCGCCGGGCTGGTGCGCCCCATGGCGGGGCAGGTGCGTTGGAATGCCGAACCCATCACCCGCCACGGCGACTACCCCCGCATGGTGTGCCACCTCAATCATAAACGCGGCATCGAGCCGGGGCGCCGTGTGGGCGAGCAGGTGGCATTCTGGGCGCGCGCCCATGGCCAGCCCGAACTGGCCGATGCCGCCCTGCATTATTTCGACCTCACCCCGTGGCAAGATCACCAAGCCGCCATGCTTTCGGCGGGCTGGCAGCAGCGGCTGGCGCTGGCACGGCTGATTGTGCAGCCCGGCAGCCTCTGGCTGCTGGACGAGCCCACCAGCCACCTCGATGCCGATGGCATCGGCCTGCTGCACAGCCTGATCCAGACCCGCAGCGAGCGCGGCGGCATCATCCTCATTGCCACCCACATCCCCCTTGCCGGCGATCACGTACGCACACTCGACCTTGCGCCATACCAGCAGGCCGCCATGGCGCAATACCGGGCAGAAGAGGCGGCGATGGTATGCTGAGCATCTTTTTTTACGAACTAAAGTATTACTTTAAAAATAAAAAAGAAGTCATTGTAACTTCTTACATTTTTTCTTCATTTTTTATATTGGCAATCTTTGCATTACCGGTCCAGCAGGGGGTTGATCGCGCCTACAGCGCCATGTTGCTATGGCTGGCGGCCTTTGCCGCCATTCAGGCCGCCACCGGGCCAAGCTGGCAGCGCCATATCGACGCCGGTGAAATCGAACAATTTCAGCTACTTCCATGGCCTCTTGAATGGACGGTACTGGGCAAAACACTGGCACTCTACGTGGCCACCATGCTGCCCATGCTTATGCTGCTGCCATTCGCCGCTCTGGGCAGCGCGCAGGGTTATATGGCATGGTGGCAAACACAGGCGGCAGGGCTGGCGGTCGGCGGGCTGGCGCTGGTGGCCATCCAGCAATGGGTGGCGAGCCTGATGGCGGGATACCGCCGCGGCAACGCCACAATGGGCCTGGTTGCACTGCCATTTGCCATTCCGGTCGTCATTGTGGGCGCAGCGTATGCGCGGCAAGGTGGCGGGGCGCAGGAATTGTTGTTTTTACTGGGCTATGCCGGCCTGATGCTGCCAATCACCTGCATCGCCACCGCCGCGAACCTGCGCGCCAGCCATTGAGCTTGTGTAGGGAGAAGTCAGAAAATCCGCCATTTTTTCCCTCGACACCCCACGTGACTAATGTCGCATAATATGGATTATGGAAAATAGAGATAGTTTTAACGGCCATGCAATGATTGGTTCCACACGCCACATGGCTTTTTAATGAGCCGCGCCGTTACATAAGCATGCATACGGGGGTTTCCATGAATCTGGTATTTCGTGCATTTTGCCATTCCTGCGACGGCTTACACACTGCCTGGGCCGAGGATCGTTCCTTTCGGCGCTCCGCGATTCAGGTCGCCATCGCCAGCGCCATTGCCCTCGGACTTTACCTTGGCGGCGAGATCAGCCTCTTCTCGGCACTATTCCTGCTCGGTGCCGCCATTCCCATCCTGATTGTCGAAACGATCAACACCGCCATCGAAGCCGTGACCGACAAAGCCAGCCCTGAGCGCCACCCGCTGGCAAAAAAGGCCAAGGATATTGGCAGCGCCGCAGTATTAATCACCCGCGCCTATGCCATTCTCTGCTGGGCCGCGATCCTATTGGTGGCGCATGACTGGTAGCGCGCCATCCACGGTCACCACCCCCGCTTCCACCCGGATGCGCATGCCATCATACGCGGGAATCACCCCGGGCGGCAATTGCCCAGCCAGCGTGGCATAATCAAACTCATGCGCCATGTGTGTCAGCACGGCCAATCTGGGCGTGAAACGTTCGATCCACGCTAGTGTCTGCGCTAAATGCGCGTGGGTTGGCGATGGTTCCTCGCGCAAACAATCCACAATCCAAACATCCAGCTTTTCAAGAAGTTGAGCCGATTGTTCCGGTATTTTGTCCACATCGGTTGAATAAGCAATATTTTCAGTGCGATAGCCAAGGCTTCTCGTCTTTCCATGCCACTGCAAATAGTTTAGGAAATCAATATTACCAACTGTAAATTCATCATATTCATTGATCTCTTGAAGTTCCAGCGAAGGGCGAATCCACACCTGATCTTTCACCGGAGCATGAAATGCATAGCCAAACCGCTGGCGGATCTCCTCCAATGTTTCACGCATACCGATCACGGGAATGACCCCATCGCGGTGGTAATTAAAGGAACGCGCATCATCAATGCCATGACAATGATCGGCATGGGCATGGGTATAGAGGATGGCATCGACCGTGCGAAACCCGGCGCGCAGGGCCTGCTCGCGCAGATCAGGCGCAGTATCGATCAACACGCGCGTATCCCCCTTCTCCACCAGAATCGATGCCCGGCTACGCCGGTTACGCCGATCGGCCGAGCCGCAGACCGTGCATGGGCAACCAATCAGCGGCACGCCCGCCGAGGGGCCGCAGCCGAGGATTGTCACCGTAAGCGCTGGGTGGTTGGGCATACCGCTAAACTAGGCCACCCCACCGGAAAAACAAACGGGAATAACGATTTGCTAACCACCTTGCCGTACTATCCCGCTATGCGCATTTTATTTTTCGTCGGTATCGCGAGCATTCTGGCCTATTATGGCTGGCACGCCGCTTTCACGATGACGCACCCACCCGGCATCCTCATTCCCGATGCACCACTGCAAACGCCCACCAACCTCACCGCATGGACTAAAGGCGACTACCGCCTCACTCCCCTCGCCCGTTTTTCGCTGGATGCACGGGTACTTAGCAGCAGCCGTTACCACGATGCCGGAGCTGCCATCGCTCCACTCGACCTCGCGCTGGGCTGGGGCCCCATGTCCGACCAGGCGGTGCTCGATGGCCTGGATATCAGCCAAGTGATGCGCTTCTGGCAATGGCACACGCGCACCAATACGTGGCCCGCCCCGCGTGCCGCCATCGAAGCGAACGCATCGAATATGCATATTATTCCTAAAGATGCCCCTACCGAAGCCATCCTTTCGCGGTTTCGCACGGGGGCACTGGTGCATTTGGAAGGGTATCTGGTACGGGTCGATGGGCCAGCGGGTTTTCACTGGAGCAGTTCGCTCAGCCGCAGCGATACGGGCAACGGAGCATGCGAGCTGTTCTGGGTGGAATACGCTACCCCCCTGCCACGCTTAAGGTGACCCCACCTTACTGAATAATTTATAAAAATTTGCCGTTGTCGCCGCGGCGATAGTCGCTTCATCGACCCCCTTTACCTGCGCCAGCACCCGCGCCGTGATCGCCGTATAGGCCGGTTCGCAGGGCTGGCCACGATGGGGCTCGGGCGCCAGGTATGGCGAATCGGTTTCGACCAATAACCGTTCCAGCGGCACCGTTGCCACACTATCGCGCAAGGCCTGCGATTTTTTGAAAGTAAGGATGCCAGAACAGGAAATATAACCACCTAGTTCAACTGCATTATCAGATAGATATTGCGTTGTGCTAAAGCAGTGGATTAATATTCGGAATGACCCTTGCGCGTATTCCTCACGTAGTACTTTAACGGTGTCTTCATCCGCATCGCGGCTATGGACGATCACCGGCAGGTCCAGCTGCCGGGCCACGCGAATATGGCGGCGGAATAATTCCTGCTGCACATCGCGCGGGCTGTGGTCGTAATAATAATCGAGCCCCGTCTCCCCGATGCCGATCACCCGCGGGTGACTCGCCTCGCGCAACAGCTCTTCTTCGGTGATGTCCTCATGCGGCCCGGCCTCGTGGGGGTGAATGCCGATCGAACAATAAATCTCGGGGTGCGCGCTCGCCAGCGCCTTCACCACGGAAAAATCACTGCGCTGGGTAGAAATGGTTTGCATGAGCCCCACCCCCGCCGCTTTTGCGCGGGCAATCACCGCCACCGTGTCGGCAAGTTGGGGATAATTCAGGTGGCAATGGGAATCGATGAGCATGGCCCTGTTTATCGCGCGCCCCGTGGCCCGAAAAGCAAAAACTGCCGCATCACCGCAACAGATCGCCATAAATCCACCAAAGGGATGGGCATTTTTATCGCGCATGGGTGGCGTTCTTGCGCACCATACATACCATGCGTTGCATGCGGTTACGTTTAGCGATGTTCACTTTCCTTGCGCTGCCATTTTCGGTGGCGGCCCGCCCTGCGTCGTTCGGCTTCATCGAGGGGCGTTATGTCTATGGCCACAACGTGACCACCGAAGATAACCGCGAAATCTATACCGAAGATAGTGTGACCTTTACCCGCTCCGGCAGCGATGGCTATGATTTCCAACTCTTCCTGCATGCCGATTACGGCTATAGCTGCACCCTCTCGGGCAACGCACCGATTACCAGCCCTTCAGGTGCCACCACTTTGCGGTTAGCCTACCGGCAAGCAGAGAAAGAGGCGATTGGTACGAGGGCATGCCAGATCGACATCGAAATCACGCAGGATACAATTACGTTTTCCGACCCCAAATACACCTGCAACGCCGTGTGCGGCCTGAGCAGCACCATCAACGGCACCCAATTTTTCCGCAAAACCCGCGAAGCGCTTTAAGCCGCGTCTTCGACCACCAGCCGGGGGAAAACCCCTTCGGGCTTCGGTAACTTCGTGCCCGGCTTCAGGGCATAGTCGGCGCTGAGATGCTTGAACAGGCGCTCATCCTCCGGCACGGCCAGCTGGTCGAGCAGTTTGGCCGCAGCGCTGGGCGTGAAGGGCTGCAGCATGATGGCGATGCAGCGAATGGATTCGGCCAGATAGTAGAGCACGGCCTGCATGCGCGCGGGGTTTTCCTTCTTCAGCTTCCACGGCGCTTCGCGGTCGATATATTCGTTCGCGGCACTGGCCATGCCAAGGATAGCCCCCGTCACTTCGCCGAATTTGCAGCGCTGCATCTGCTCGCGGGCGGCGCTTGGGGTGCCGGCATTGGTCACGCGCACCAGCTCCATCAGCGCGCGGTCGGCTTCGGTGAGGTTGGCAGCATCGAACGCGGGCACCATGCTCTCGGCGTTTTTGGCGATCATGCTGAGCGTGCGCTGCGCGAGGTTACCAATATTGTTGGCGAGGTCGGCATTGATGCGGTCGAACATGGCCTGGCGGCTGAAATTGCCGTCCTGCCCGAAAGGCACTTCGCGCAGCAGGAAATAGCGCGTCTGGTCGAGGCCGTAGCGGTCGATCAAATGCTTGGGGCTCACCACGTTACCCAGCGATTTGCTCATTTTCTCGCCCTCGATCGTCCACCAGCCATGGGCGAACACGCGCTTGGGCACCGGCAGGTTGGCGCTCATCAGGAAGGCGGGCCAATAGACGGTGTGGAACCGCACGATGTCCTTGCCGACCATGTGCAGGCTGGCGGGCCAGAAATCCTTGTAGCTCTGCGCGTTTGTGTCGGGGTAGCCGATGGCGGTGAGGTAGTTGGTCAGCGCGTCGAGCCACACATACATGATATGCGCCTCGTCGCCGGGCACGGGAATGCCCCATTTGAAGGTGGTGCGCGAGATCGACAGGTCTTTCAGCCCGCCTTTCACGAAACTGATCACCTCGTTGCGGCGCGCTTCGGGCAGGATAAAATCCGGGTGGGCTTCGTAGTAATCCAGCAGCTTCTGGGTGTAGTTCGACAGGCGAAAAAAGTAGCTCGGCTCTTTCACCCATTCGACTTCCGCGCCGGTGGGGGCTTTGCCGTTCACCAGCTCGGACTCCTGGTAAAATGCCTCGTCGCGCACCGAATACCAGCCGTCATAGCTACCGAGATAGATGTCGCCGCTCGCTTCCAGCGCTTTCCACATGGCCTGCGCGGCCTTCACGTGGCGCGGCTCGGTGGTGCGGATGAAGTCATCGTGGCTAAGCTGTAAATCTTCGGCCATGTGGCGGAAATGCTCGGACACTTCATCGACGAAGCCTTGCGGCGGCACCCCGGCATTGCCCGCCGATTTCTCGACTTTCTGGCCATGCTCGTCGGTGCCGGTGAGGAAATGCACCGTCGCCCCGTCGAGCCGCATGAAGCGCGCCAGCGCATCGCACGCCACGCTGGTATAGGCATGGCCCAGATGCGGCTTGTCGTTCACGTAATAGATGGGGGTGGTGATGTAGTAAGTATCGTCGGTCACGGCATGTCCTTGGTTGTCGGCGAGCAGTAATGCCACCGGGCGCTTGCCCGGTCAAGCGGGCTAGAGCCCCGGCTGTTCGTCGGATTCCAGCATATGGATGCGCTCCAGCATCAGATCGCGCTGGCAGATGCCGAATGCATCGCCACGCATGTTGCCGCCAGTGTAGATTACCACCCGGCGCGCGCATTCTGCTTTCATGTACACATCAAATGCCTGCTGGCTTTGCTCCAGTGAGGCCTCCATAACAGCATAATCATTCACCGAATCAACCTGCTGCCACTGGCGATCAAATGCGCGCGCGCGTGTTAGCGCATGGCCGTAAGCGATATCCAGTGCCTGCTTCGTGGCTGCGTATGCCCGCATGAAACAGGCCCCGGCATCCACATGCGATGCATGTTCCGGCCAGCATTGCTGCATGACTTTTGCACTGGGCGATTCACCCGCGCTTGCGATGGAAGCCATCAGCACGACGAGGATGCAGCACCACTCCCTCATGCCGCCGCCGGGAATTGGCGGGTCAGGCGGCCGGGGTCGAGCATGAGGCGCAGGGTATGGCGCTTGTCGAGATGGAACGTGTCGGTCACGGTGAGCAGCTGGCGCGCGCTGGCCAGCCATTGCTGGCGCAGGGCGAACGGGGTCGCCGTGGCGATGGCTTCGAGTTGCCCGGCCTCGGCGCGCGTGATGGAGCGGTGCGGGTCGTAATGCGGCCAGAGGCTGGTGCGGTGCATGGCCACCTGCCAGCCATGCAGCAGCATGGCCCATTGCTCGGGCGATTTGATAGCCGCGCCCGCGTCGGCCCAGCGTTGCTTGGTTTGGGCGCTGGCGTCGGGCTGAAGGGCGGCCAGCCACCCGCCGTAGCTCTCGACCCCGCCATGCTGCGCGAGCGTGACGGCAAGCCCCGGCGAACCATCGGCCAGTGCGAAGAGTGCAGCATAGTCATGGCTTTCGATATGCGGCGCGATGGTGGCGAGCACCTGATCGAACGCCTGCCGGGTGGGCGGCTGCAGCGCGAACTGGCGGCAGCGCGATTTGATGGTCGGCAAAATCGCCCCCGGCTGGTGGCACACCATGAGCAGCAAGGCGCGCTCGGGCGGTTCTTCCATGATTTTCAGCAAGGCGTTGGCGCTGGCGTTGTTCAACTGGTCGACCGCGTCGATCACCACCACGCGCCAGTCGCCCTCGGCGGGCGTGAGGCTGAGGAATTCCGGCACTTTGCGCGCGTCTTCAATGGAGATATGCGCTTTCTCGACGTGTTTTTTGGCATCGTAGCCCGGGGTGAGCACCAGCAGGTCGCTATGCGAACCGGCGGCGACGCGGCGGAAAAGCGGGTCGTCCGCGCCCATGGTGGCGGTGGGCTCGGGCGCAGGCGGCGGCGCGGGGGGCAGCAGGTCGCCAAACAGCGACGGCCCCTCCTCTACCGGCGCGCTGGCGCTCAGCGCCCCTTGCGCCAGAATGTTGCGCGTCATGCGGTAAGCAAACGTGGCCTTGCCGATGCCCTTTGGCCCGGTGATGAGGTAAGCGTGATGCAGGCGGCCACTTGCATGGTCGGCCATAAACCGCGCCTCGGCGGCTTCGTGCCCGAACAGATGCGGGTTCTCGCGCGGTGCGGGGATCTCGAATTCCGGGGTTTTTGCCATGCCCTATTCCTAGGGCCGGCGGGCCGGAAGCGCTAGCTGTTTTTCAGGGTACTCTGGGCGTGACCGCTTTCGCAGCGCCGGTGTTTGACCAGGAAATGCTCGTCGATACTCATCGTCGAGCGCTGGCCGATATCTTTCTTATGTTTCTTTATCCAGCGCTCCATTTCCTGCCTCCCAAGCTGGTGGAGCATCTGGAAAAACTGCCAGTCCGTATTCATTTTGCTGCTGGCGTTCATGTCATGCACACCATCCGGCGGCGCGACGAGATGCATATGCATGTCGCGGTATTGCGCGCGGTCGAGCTTGCCTTCCTGAATCAGCTTCTTCACGAAATTAATTGCGCGCATTTCCGCAATCAGGCTCGAGTTAAAGGTGATCTCATTCAGCCGGTTGATAATATCCGACGCGTTTTTCGGCACACCGGGCCGCACGATGGGATTCAACTGCACCAGCAGCACATCGTGGCAATCCGTCTGGTAAATGAGCGGCCAGATGGCGGGGTTGCCCATATAGCCACCGTCCCAATAGGGCACGCCCTCGATCTCGACCGCCTGGAAAATAAACGGCAGGCAGGCCGATGCAAGCAACACATCGATCGTAATTTCGGTGGATTTGAAAATGCGCGGCTGGCCGGTTTCCACATTGGTCGCCGAAACGAACAGCTTGATATGGTTGTGCAGGTTTTCCACCTTCAGCACATGCTCCAGCACCGTGCGCAGCGGATTGATGTTCAGCGGGTTCAGCTCATACGGCGAGAAGGTGCGCGTCAGCATATCAACCGGGTTAAACCCCGCCAGCCAGTCCAGCCCCAATCCCGTCGGGGCATAGCCCTGAAACGGCATGGCCGGCGCAGGATTAAACAGCGCGCCGATACGTGCAATTTCCTGCCAGAAATAGGCCAGCTGGCTTTTGGCGTGGTCGCGCCCGCCTTCCACCATGCCGTCCAGCAACACCGCCGCGTTCATCGCCCCCGCACTGGTGCCACTCATGCCGACAATGTCGATATCCTCTTCCTCGAGCAGGCGGTCGAGCACGCCCCAGGTGAAGGCACCGTGCGCACCCCCCCCTTGCAGCCCAAGGTTCAGTTGCTGCTTCTTTTTCGTGCGCTTCGCCATGCTATTGCGCCGTCCAGCCACCATCGTGGCTGAGGGCGGTGCCCGTCATATTGGCGGCAGCGTTGCTGCACAGGAACAGCACCAGCCCACCAATATCCTCCGGCATCGAGAATTTCATGCTCGGCTCTTTCGCCTCGAGCAATTCTTCGGTTGCCTGCTCCACGCTACAGCCTTTTTTCTTGGCGTTATCCTCGATCTGCTTCTGCACCAGCGGCGTGTGTACCCAGCCGGGGCAAATCGCATTCACGGTGATGCCCTTTTGCGCGTTCTCGAGCGCCGCCACTTTGGTCAGGCCGATAATGCCGTGCTTGGCCGCCACATAGGCCGCCTTGTTGGCGCTGGCCACCAGCCCGTGTGCGCTAGCGATGTTCACGATGCGCCCGAACCCGCGTTGCTGCATGCCCGGCAGCACGGCCTGCATGGCATAAAACGCTGCGCTGAGGTTGATCGACAGGATCAGTTCCCATTTTTCGGCGGGAAATTCCGTCACCGGCGCGGTGTATTGAATGCCCGCATTGTTCACCAGCAGGTCAACGCTCCCGAACTCTGCCTCCGCCTGTTTCACCATCGCCGCGATGTCGGCGGCCTTGCTCATATCGGCGGCGGAGTAGCCGGTTTTCACGTTAAATTTACTTGCCGTGTCGGCCACGGTTTTATCGATTTCGGCTTTGTCGCCAAAACCGTTGAACAGAATATTATAGCCCGCCCCGGCCAGCACATGGGCGATGCCCAGCCCGATACCCGAGGTGGAACCCGTGACAATCGCATTCAGTGGTTTGCTCATGACGATCTCCTTTTGCTGTTGCCGCGACCCTAGGCATGGCAGCAACGCCTTGGCAACCGATAAACCACTTCCTACGCAAGGATGGATTGTTTCTTTGGGATATGGTGCAAACCCTATCCCTTTTTTACAGCGCAACGCATGCGCATGTTTCTAGCGCACCATTGGCATTCTGCAAATCACAGCGGAAGAATGGTGGCTCGAGAGGGATTTGAACCCCCGACCAAGGGATTATGATGTACTCGTTTCACGCATTTACAGGGATATACGTGAATTCACTACAATCTATAAGCCATTGATATTCTTGAGCTACCAGTCCTATTAACCATTGCTTAACTATATCTTGATATACCTAGCATGTAGACAATACGTAGACAATATGAACATGCCAAAACGTAAGCACCCACAGATTAAGTTTACCAAAACAGCGTTGCTATCGCTAAAGGCACCTCCGCCTTCTGTCAAGAGTGGTGTTGGGTATTACGATACAGAAGTAAAGCGTCTGTGCATACGCGTCTTTCCAAGCGGCAAAAAAACATTCACGCTGATTACGCGCTACGCTGGTCGTCCTAACAAATACAAGCTTGGGACGTTTCCAGAAACAAGCATAGAGAATGCTCGCAAAGCTGCGCTAAAAATCATTCATGAAATCCAATCAGGCATTAACCCACGTGATGCAAAAACAGCCAAGAAGCTAGAAAAGACCTTTGATGAGTACTTCAAAATTTACCAAAAAGACTATCCGAAAAAGACAGCTAATGACGACTCTAATTACTACAAGCGCTATCTGACCGGATGGACGCATAAACGGCTGTCCGACATTAAAACCAGCGATATACGGGCAATGCATAATAGAGTTGGTCAGAAAAATGGGATTTACGCAGCTAATCATGCGCTAATCATGGTTAAAACCATGTATAATCGCGCTATTAATGATGGTTATTACAAGAGTATCAACCCCGCTAACGGCATAAAACGGTTTAAAACCGAGAGCCGCGAAGTCTTTCTTGATGACGACAAAATACGCTACTTTATTGAATCGGCGCACATTGATGAGCAGCAATCGATTGCAGAATATAAAAGCTACAAACAGCATGCGGGCTATTTTTATCTGCTGCTGCTCTACATTGGGCAGCGCAAGCAGAACACTCTAGAGATGCGCTGGGATCAAATTAAATGGCAGAGTGGAATTTGGTCCATACCCAAAACAAAAAACGGCAAGCCTCAACATGCTAGATTGAATAAGCAGGCATTAGGCATATTACAGAAGATCAAAAAAGACTCCCCCAATTCAGAATGGGTTTTTCCAAAACAAACAGCATCCAGAAAACAACCTGCAAAGGAAGAAGCCACAAGAGAGCATATGTGGGAGCCACGTGATGCATGGGCACGTATTCTACGACGTACGCGGCTATTAGAATTAGTAGACGCTCTAGCGCCTCATTATAAAATGAAGAAAGCAGAAATTAAAATTCTCAAAGCCACTTCTTCTGGCGAACTAGACGCAATAATTACAGACCTTGAAGATATGGCCAATGCAGTTTCAATAGACACCTCCCATATCGGCATCAAAAACTTCCGCATTCACGACCTGCGCCGCACTTATGGCTCTCTACTAATACGAAGTGGTGCGAATGAGACGATGGTCGGCAAAGCGCTGGGGCATTTAAACCAAGCTTCAACCGCAGTTTACGCAAGAATTCTTGATAAGCCGCTGCATGCGGTGGTCGATACAGCTTTTGACAACATTTAGCAGAGTTAGCTTTTTACCGTTTTATTGAGTCTTGCAGCTTTTTCATACGCCTCGCCGCCTCTTCTGACATTGTTCTGCAATCGCCACTTAATTCTTCAAGCGCACTTTCAAGCACATCAATTTTTACCTCACGTTTTTTACGCTTAGGGGGCAATCCCAATTGGTTTTCACGAGATCGTGATGTTTTTATTCTAGGCACACTATCGAAGTCAGGTGACGGCGAGCGTCCATGTGTATCGAAATCAACTTCCCGATCTAAATACGTTCTAAGTGAAGGGTCGGCTCGCAATAATTCTTCCAACCGTTCCAGTGCTCTTTCATAAGCAGCCTCCGCTTTGCGACCCATCTCAATCGCTCTTTGACCATTGCTTTTAAAGCCCTTGCTCGCTTTCTTTATGTTTATCCCTTCAGCTCGATTATCGAGCATTCTCGCTTTCTTTAGAAGATCATCATATTCTTTTAGCTCTGGCGGGTATTCGGTAAGAGATTTTCGATAGCTCCCTTCATTTTCCCATGCATCATCGTATCTACTCTTTCCAGATTCACCAAAAGCACCTTTCAAAGCATTTTCGATATTTCGCACGGGCACATCTTCGCCATTATGTAGACGGCGTAAGAGGTCTTCTATTTTTTTCATGCTGCGTTCTTTTTTCATGCACCCAATCTAGAATAAATAATGATGCACGCAAATGCCTTGATGCCGATTGCCACGAATATAAAATGGTTTGGCTTACGCTCTGGACATGCGCAGCACAAAGGCTCCCTCAGTTTTATGGCTGAGGGAGCTTTTTGATTAGCACTAAGCTTCGATTTTTTATTCCAGCCCGCTTAACAATAGATTGATTTCCCAATTCTATCGGCTAGTGTCGTGAGTGAAATTCGATGTTCGAATTTTGGGGTGTCGTAACCTCTTACGTGTCGGCCTTGTGCAGACGTCACTTGCACTCCCTAGCGTATGGCTGGGGAGGCTGTGATGCATGTCCAGAGCCGTAAGGCTTAAAGATTACAGCAGACTTACACGTAAGTCTTACGAACTCCCCTGCCACCAGCAACGCTTAGGGGATTTCGTGTCAAATCAAACCAATTCAAAAACTCTTGCTAATACCGGCAAACCAGCCACCTCATACAAAACATTATTACGTCGCAGTCTTGGTAATTCGTTTTATCGGGCAATTACGCAAACGCCGCGCGTTATTAATTTCATTATTCGTCCACGCTACGAGTCGGAAATTCATGCGCTGCCATTATTGGTACGCGAAGGCGATGTGTGCTTTGATATTGGCGCGAATTATGGCCATTATTCACGGTTATTATCCGCGCTTATAACGAATAAAGGTGCCATTTACGCATTTGAGCCCTCCTCTATTACTTGCCGAGGCTTGCGCAACATCAAACGGCTGCTTTGCTGGAAGAACGTAACAGTAGAACAATGTGCGCTTGCTGATGTGGATGGTGAATTAACGCTTACCATTCCAATCAAGTCGCACGGAGGTTTAGGCATAGCTTTGGCACATCTGGGCACTTCGCTTGACCGTGATGGCATTTCTGAAACCGTCGCCGTAAAAACACTCGATGGCTACATCAGCGAGCATGGCATCAAGCAGTGCGACTTTATCAAATGCGATGTGGAAGGTGCAGAGCTGCTGGTATTGATGGGCGCGACCAACACTATCGAGCAATTCAAGCCAACCATGATGCTTGAGATTGATGCGTCATATCTGCGTCGCCATGAGCACTCCATCGAAGCAATCGAAGCGCTATTACACGCGCAGGGCTACGCGTTTTACATTTGGGAAGATAATGCGCTCAAGCAAACAACAGGCTTACAGAATCGCCATAATAACTTTGCTATTCACCCATCGCGCAATCTTCTCCGTTAATGTCGCGGTGGCGAGCAATAATGGCAGATGCCCTTTTACTATGCATTCTAGCGTTATTCGCCGCATTGAATTATGGATGGGCGATAATTGCGCTCATCCACTTTTTTATAAATGCTTAATTCACGCCATTTATTAGTCATTGATATTAAAGGCCAATGCTTAATTCAGCAAAATCGGTTCACAAGTTTAAAAATGCTATTTTTGCTCTTGTTATTGAGTGGAAACATTTATGGCTTGGCATGGCGATGTGTGTGTGCGTTTTCTTTAAAAAGGCTACTTAAATAATTCTCGGCAGACGTAGCTTCGCGTCCTGTAAGTGTTTCCATATCACGGCAACGTTGTGCGCATGCACCGGCGGCGATTGCAGTATAGAATTCCCCTAGCAGGGCGGCAATGGCTCCGCTCAAAGGTTCTGTGCTGCTTTAAAAGCAACCTTTTGGGCCGATCACGACATTGAATAACCCCGCCATCGCGTTGCACGCCGAATGAGCTGGTTTGAGAAAGTAGTCCGCAAAAACCATCCTAATGCAAAGCAGCCAGGCGATAGACATATTAAGAAAACTGCTTTATGTAAACGCTGCGAGGAGCCGCGTATGGCAAATGAATCGATCACCATAAACAACCATCAATTAGGGTTACGCCCCATGCAGCAACTGGATTATCCTGCGCTGATCGATGGGTTTAAAAAACTGTCCAAGCAAACCATTTACTTTCGCTTCTTTTCAGCATTGCGCGAATTAACGCCGCAACTTGCCAAAAAGCTCACTACCGTAAATCCCGAAAAAGAAGCCGCCTTTGTGCTGGAAAACCATGCGTTAGGCGGACTTTGCGCTATCGGGCGTTATACCAATGAAAATTGCAGCGCGACAGAAGTCGAATTCGCCGTGATTGTGCGGGATGATTTAGTGAACATGGGTCTTGGTTCTTTTATGATGCAGTGTCTTATTAAGCATGCCCGATCACGGGGGTTTTCAGAAATGTACGGTTATGTGCTTGCGGAAAATGAGCGCATGATAAGTTTCTGTAAGAAGTTAGGCTTCAGAGTTAAAGTTGATGCGATTGTGCCATGGCAAAAACGTGTAAGTTTGGCTCTTGGTTTTTAACTGCCTCTTCCATACAAAAAACTAATGGCTTTGCACTACACATCATTTGTAGTGATAAAAAAACTCTACTAGGTCACACGCTTTATGGAAGCCATATGCGCCAAATTCCCATTAAATTAGGCAGGCGCAAATGCCTGATATTTTTCTATAAAATTTCTACCGCCGCTTTCAACATTTCGTCGTTCACCTCAATGTAGCGCTGCGTAGTTGCAAGATGCTTATGTCCGGCGAGCGTCATTACTACTTTTGCGGAAACACCCTTATGCGCAAGTTGAGTGATAAACCACCGCCTCCCACTATGGCTGGATGCACCATCAATGCCAGCCTTCACGTAAAGTTCTTTGAAGCGCTGACACAACGTATTGGCTGAGAATGCGGTGCGCTTTTGTGTTTGTAGTAGCGGTTTGTTTGGCTGGAAATGTTTTAGCGTGGCTGCGTATTTTTCTGCTTCCTTGATGAGTTTTTCATTCAAAAACACCGTGCGCATCTCATTTGCTTTGGTGTTTTCTGCACGCAGGCGCATTTGCTGTTTAGTATTACCGTTAGCATCGTACACATCACCCACCAGCAACGATGCAATTTCACCGACACGCAATCCAGCTTGATATGACAGCATCAACGCAAATCTATCGCGTGCTGCAAATCGCTCATCAGCCACTACCGATAGCAACCGTTTCATTTCGGACTCAGATATTACTTTCGCTTGTTTCACGGAAACCTCATTTTAAGTTACTGTTTAACATATTTAATTATATGTTCTTTTGAGCTGGCTCGCTAGGAATGAAATATGGTCAGCGAATGCGCGGCGCTGGCGGGAATACCTAAGAGAATCTACATTTTATGAGGTTCGTAAAACCTGTAACTTACAGGTTTCTATTCAGGCTTAATCTGCCCAAGCGCTACTTCGCCCGCAATAATGCTGAATGGGTCAGGATAGCTGGGGTCAATGTTTTTCCATTTCTCCCCATCTACCTTCTGCCACAACAAAATCTCGTAATAGCGCTTCATGATGGCACCCACAGTCACATGCATGTCTGGCGTCAAGATATTCGCCCAACAGCTTATCAATAACGCCTTACGTTCTGACGAAAATTCAGCATATGGTTCATACAGTTCCCAAAGCTCTTTCACGCCCAGCTCATAATCAAGTCCATTAGGATAAACTGGCTGCGATACACCAGTAGCAAGCCGCGCCATTAAGCTAGTTTTGTAAAAGCGCACATCGTCATCACTGCCGCTTGAGTT
>JBIISI010000002.1:0-56760 GCA_044341105.1 Rickettsiales bacterium
AGATGCAGCACCGCCTCGCCGCTGGCGAAGGCATAGGCATCGCGCGAATCATAGGGCGCGGGCGCACCGGCCGAACCGGGCAACGCAAGGCCGATGGCTTCGCTCACGCAGGCCATGGTGTTGGCGGTGAACTGGCCGCCGCAGCTGCCGCTGCTTGGGCAGGCTGCCTGCTCCAGCTCCTCTAGCTCGGCCTCGCTGAGTTTCCCGGCGGCGTGGCTGCCCACGGCCTCGAACACGTCCTGCACGGTCACGGTTTTGCCGCGGAACTGGCCGGGCAGGATGCTGCCGCCATACATGAACACACTGGGCACGTTCAGGCGCACCATCGCCATCATCAGCCCCGGCAGCGATTTGTCGCAACCGGCAAGGCCGACCAGTGCATCGTAGCAATGGCCGCGCATGGTCAGCTCTACCGAATCGGCAATGATATCGCGCGAGACCAGTGACGCTTTCATGCCCTGATGCCCCATAGCGATGCCGTCGGTCACGGTGATGGTGCAGAATTCGCGCGGGGTGCCGCCCGCCGCCGCCACGCCCTTTTTTGCGATTTGCGATTGGCGCATGAGCGCGATATTGCACGGCGCCGCCTCGTTCCACGTGGTCGCCACGCCGATCAGCGGCTGCGCGATCTGCGCTTTGCCCAGCCCCATCGCATAGAGGTAGCTGCGATGCGGCGCGCGCTCCGGCCCGGTGGTGACATAGCGGGAAACAAGTTGGGATTTGCCGTAGGTTTTATCGGACATGGGCGTGCCTAATGAATCAACAGGGTGATGCCGGATGGCTGTGGGCCATGTGGCTAGCGCAACTGCCGCCCCGGCACAAGGATTTCCTAGCTTGCCCCGCGCGCCAACAGCAAGCGTTCGGTGTCGTGCGCGCCGTATTGGCGGGCCACGGCGAGGGCGTGGTTTTTGTTGGCCTCTAGCCCGCTATTGAGCAGCGCGCGGGTGGCATCCACATCGTTTGCGGCCACGCGGGCATAGAGCAGGCGCACGTAATCGTCACGCGTCACAGCCGCCGGTAAATGCTGGTTGTCGCGGTCATAGGCGGTGCGGTACACGGCACCCGGCAGCACCTGCCGCTTGTAGTTGAAATTGCCCTTCGGCGGAATCACCGCCGGGGCGAGTTTGGTCATCCAGCTGCGGGTGGCCGGGGCGCTGGCTGGCACGTCGATATCCGGCAGCAGGGTCGCCGCGGGGGCGGTGGTGGTGGTCACCGTGGCGGCGTTTACCGGCGCGGCCGTTTTCTTCATGGGCTCGGCCCCCGGCACGGGCAAATCAAGGCCCGGCAGCGTGGTGGGCGGTGCTGCTACGTTCAATTCCACCGTGCTCGACGTTACCGGCGGCGTGACCGGGTTGTTTGCCGCAACGGGGGCTGCGCCATCCTGCCCCCCGGGATTGCCGGCGGCATCGGCCGCTTCATTGGCCAGCGGCAAGGCTGATTTTTCTTTGGTGGCCGCTTCTGCTGGCGGGGTTTGCGTGCCTTCCAGCGCGGTTTTCACGGCGGCATCCCGTTCGGGAACGGGCAGGTTGGCCAGCTCCGGAATTGCATCGGGCTGGATTTTCGCGGCGGGCGTATTGGTTTCAATGCTGCTGGTCGGCAGGCTGGGCAGCGCCGGGCTCGTCGGCACGGCATTGTTAATGGCGGTGGGCGGCATGGGAATGGCGGGCGCGGTTGCCCCGGTCGAGGCCAAATCGCTGGTGCCCATGCCCGGCACGGGCGGCAATGGCGGCAGTGAAAAATCGGGGGTCTGTGCGTGCGCAAGGCTGCACAGACCCACCGTTAAGAGCGTCACTAACCTAAGTTGCAGAACAAATACTTTTTTCATATCATCTAACATGTTAAAAGCGTTTGCTCATCGTGATTGCGAGGATAACCAGATCTTGCCGCCACGCATGAGAAATCTCATCTATCCGCCCTGAAACATAGCAATTACACACGCTTCGTTGCGTTGCCGCCACAGCGCCTGCTACCCGTAAGATAGATAGGGCATATCCGGCCGTGCAAAAGCCCCCGCCCCTACCGGGCGCAGCAAAAACAACATTCAACGAAGGTGGGGGAATCAGCGGCCGCTCAGGCGGCGCACTTCTTTCTCGACCAAGCGCTCGACCATCTTGGTGAGGTTTTCATCGAGCCAGTCTTTTAGCATGGGGCGCAGGGCTTCCAGTACCAGGTCTTCGATCGTATCGCCCGAACGGAAATGCAAACCACTGGCCGGCATAGGCGGCAAGGGCTCGGTCGGGATATTGCGCAATGCGCTGAGCGCGGCCATGGAGTTGGCAATCGTACTATCCGCCGCAAGGGGTGCGTCTTCGGATTGGGGCGCGGCGGCAGCGGCGATGGGCGGCTGCGGTTTCACCTCCGACGGAACTTCTGGCACCGGCGCAATCACCGAAGGGTCGGCCTTGAATTCGGGATCGACCGGCGCGGCCATAATCTCATCGATCGACATGCTGGGCACCGCAGAACCGGCCGAAGCCCCATCGTCCAGCAGCTCGGTCAGTTCGAGCACATCGGAACCGGAGGGAGCAGGCTCCCCTTCTTCGGCGATAATGCGCTTGATGGATTGGAGGATCTCCTCCATCGACTGGTCTTGTTCTTTGGCCATGATACTCTGTTCACGCGTTACTTGGTTCAGTTAAGCGATGCCGAAACCGTAGCGCAAGCAACAATATCAGTTCTGCACAGGCAATGGATTCATTTCTGCCGCAAAGGTGTTGCAAGCATGCGCCGCCGCCACAGGCTAGAAGCCGATGGGCAGGAATTTAATCTCGTCGTAATGCTCTTCGGGGTCGTATTGAACGACGGCGAGTTGCAGGTAATCTGGCGTCATGCGGCCGAGCATGCGCAGCATGTTGTAGACCGCCACCACGCGATCGCGCTCGGCTTGCACCAGCCCGGTGCGGGCGTTGTATAGCTCCTGCTCGGCATCCAGCACATCGAGCACCGTGCGCGCGCCATATTCCCGCTCCTGGCGCACCCCTTCCAGCGCCATTTCCGCCGCGCCGATCTGCGCTTCACGCTGGGTAATGGTGGCACTGGCGGTTTCCATTTGCTCCCAAGCGCTGGTCACCTGCCGGTCGATTTCCATGCGCGTATCCACCACCGCGTATTGCCGTTCGCGGGCAATGCTTTTGGCTTCGCGCACGCGCGAATATTCCGCCCCCGACTGATAGAGCGGCACATTCACTTCCACCGCGACCGAATCCTGATCGAAGGAGTCGGTGCCAAAGGCTCCGGCCCCATCCTGACGGCTCATGCTGCCCACCAGATCAACCCGCGGCAACAACGCCGATTTGTTCGTCCACACATCGTAGTTCGACGATTTTGCCGTATGCACCGCGGCGATTAATTCGGGGTTAGCCCCGTGGGCCATCTGCAGCGCTTCGTTCAAGGAAACCGGTACTTCCGGCAGGAGATCGGGCTTCTCCAGCAATCCCTCCGGGCGATAGCCAATCACCCGCTCAAAGCGCGCGATGGCGGAAATGAGGCGACCTTCCGCTGCCACCACCTGCGCCCGTGCGATCGACAGGCGCGATTCGGATTGCGCGACATCGGTGCGCGTTACCTCGCCCACCTGAAACCGCTCCTGCGAGGCGGTGAGTTGCTGGGCCAGCGAGTTCTCGTTCTCGCGCGCAAGCTGCAGGGTGCTGGTGGCGCTGACCGTATCCATATACACCGTCACCGCATCGACCAGCACTTGCTGCTGGGTGGCTTCCAGCTGGTTCTGGCCGGCGCGCACGCGTTGTTTTGCCGCGTTATAGCCCGAGAACGTGCCGCCGCCGCGAAACAGTGGCTGATTAATGCGCAGGCTACGCGTTTCAGCATCGCCGTAATTCCATGGGCTGCCACTCAGCGAGGTACGTTGGCGACCACGGCTATACAAGCCATTGGCCGTCGGGCGGAAGCCGGAGACCGCCTGCGCGACTTCTTCGTCGTTCGCCTGCTGGCGCGCGCGCTGGGCTTTAATGGTGGGGTTGTTGCTGTAGGTTGCGGCCAGCGCGTCGTCGAGCCCGTTCGCGTGGGCGGCCATGGCAAATACCCAGCTACAGCCCAATGCAGCAGCAAGATGGCGAAGCCGGGTCATGGCAATCCTTCGGGGTTGGCGCGGAAAAACCGCGTCTGGTTGATTTACCATACAACTATTTGGCGAATCGCTGGTGCTTGGCAATGAAAATCGTCGGTTCATCCCGTCTGGATTTTCAAATGGCGGAGGATTGCGGCTTCCCTGCCATGGGGGTGCGGATGGAGGCCGAGGGCGGAATCGAACCGCCGCATACAGGTTTTGCAAACCCGTGCATTACCACTTTGCTACTCAGCCTCACTCCGCACAAAGGGAAGGCGCTTGTAGCCTTCCCTTTGCATCAGGTCAAGTCCTGCGCGCTTAGGCGGCGAGCAGTTTTTTGCGCTGCTCGGGTGCGAGCGTGGCCTGCAGCATCCATGCGGCTTTGTCGTGCACGGAAATGCGCTGGGTGAGCAGGTCGACGGTGGCCGCATCATCGGCCTTCTCAGCTTTTTCGATGGCTTTTTTCAGGTTGGCGCTCAGGGTCTGGTTGTCGCGGTAGAGGTCGCGCACCATGGTGAAATCATCCGCCCCGGCATCGCCCTCTTTCAGCTTGCTGAGTTTGGCGAATTCGCTGTAGGTGCCCGGCGCTTTTTCGCCCAGCGCACGAATGCGCTCAGCGATCCCATCGACGGCGACGAACAGCTCGTTATACTGCTCTTCGAACAGCAAGTGCAGGCTGCGGAAAAGCGGCCCTTCCACGTTCCAGTGGTAGTTCTGGGTTTTCAGCTGCAGGCTGTACGTGTCGGCCAGCACGGCTTTCAGGGCTTCGGTAACGGGTTTATTGCTCATGATCGTTCTCCTTTTTTGTTGTGCGATGCGTTCATTTTAACCGATCCGCATCAAGAGGCCATTCGCTACTATCAATCGGTGTTATTGATTGGGTGGGCGTTTGCTGTGCCAGAAGGCCGCAATCGCCATCACCACCACCAGCAACGCCAGCCCGACCGCCAGTTGCGTGATTTCGTAGCGGGGCGAACCCTGCGCGAAGAAAAGCCCCGTAATCGTACCGGAGAAAAACAGCACCAACCGTACCAGCCATCCGAACATGTGCGCCCCCTATGCCTATGCCGCCTGTTTACCCGATGCCCCGGCCAGTTTCAATGCCTGATCGAGATCGGCGATAATGTCTTCGACGTCTTCGATGCCGATGCTCACGCGAATCGCTTCGGGCAACACGCCAACCTGCTTTTTATGTTCTTCGGTCAGTTGGCTGTGGGTGGTGCTGCTCGGGTGAATGACCAGCGAGCGCGTGTCGCCGATATTCGCCAGCATGGAGAAAAGCTTCAAATTCTCCACCGTCGCTTTGGCCACCTCGTAGCCGCCCTTCACGCCAAAGGTGAACACCGCGCCGGCGACCCCCTTCATGTATTTTTTCGCCAGCGTGTGGTATTGGTTGCTCGGCAGGCCGGCATAGCTCACCCACGCCACGCCGGGGTTGGCGAGCAGCCATTCGGCCACCTTCTGCGCGTTGCTTACATGGCGCTCCATGCGCAGGCTGAGTGTTTCGATGCCGTTGAGCGTAAGAAAGGCGTTGAACGGCGATTGCGTCGGCCCAAGCGCGCGCAGGCCGATTGCGTGGTTATGCACAGCAAGCGCCATGTTCCCGAACTGCTCAGCGAAATTCACGCCGTTATAGCTGGGGTGTGGCTGCGCCAGCTCGGGGTATTTGGCCGCATGTTTTTTCCAGTCGAAATTGCCGCCATCGATCACCACGCCGCCGAGCGCGGTGCAATTGCCGTTCAGGAATTTTGTGGTGGAATGCACCACGATATGCGCACCCCACTCGATCGGGCGGCACAGATAGGGCGAGGCCATGGTGTTATCGACCACCAGCGGGATACCCGCCTCGTTGGCGATCTTGGCGAGGCCCTCGATGTCGGAGATCACCCCACCCGGGTTGGCGAGCGATTCGACGAAAATCAGTTTCGTTTTTGGGCCAATCGCGGCTTTCACCGCGCTCAAATCATCGACATCCACGAAATCCGCTTCCCAGCCGAAGCTGCTGGGGAAGGTGTTCTGGAACTGGTCGGTGGTGCCGCCGTAAAGCCGCTTGCTGGCGATGAAGCGCTCGCCGGGCTTCACCAGCGCCTGGAACACCAGCAATTGCGCCGCGTGGCCGGAAGCGG
This sequence comes from Rickettsiales bacterium, assembly GCA_044341105.1. GTDB lineage: Bacteria > Pseudomonadota > Alphaproteobacteria > Rickettsiales > UBA3002 > QFOX01. The sequence goes on from JBIISI010000002.1 coordinate 6,190, forward strand.
CGACGGTGGCCCCCACCCCGCCTTCCAGCGCGGCAAGGCGGGCTTCCAACACCGCGTTCGTCGGGTTGGTGAGGCGCGAATAGACGTTGCCGAATTTCTTCAGGGCGAATTTGTCGGCGGCGTCTTCGGCGCTATCGAACACATAGGCGCTGGTCTGGTAGATCGGCACCTGCCGGGCGCCGGTGGTCGGCTCGGGGCTGTAGCCCGCATGGATGGCTTTGGTGTCGAATTTCGCGTTTTCGTGGGCCATAAAGCTCCTATCCACAATATAAAAATGTTTATTACAGCATAGCGCGCCACATTTTTGTATATTAGTGCGCCGGCCACTGTATTTCAAGCGCGGTGGTAGCACTCCTTGCACGGCAGGTCAAACCGCGCGACGGGATAATTCACTTGCATCCGCGCCGCAGGATTGCCATATCGGCGGCCCATGAGCCATGTGATCGACCAGTTCACCCAGCACGCCCCCGGCGGCACCCACAGCACCGATGTGGTGATTATCGGCGCGGGCCCGTGCGGGCTGTTTGCCGTGTTCGAACTAGGGCTGCTCAACATCAAGGCCCATCTGGTCGATATCCTGAACCGCCCGGGCGGCCAGTGCGCCGAACTCTACCCCGAAAAACCGATCTACGACATTCCTGCCCTGCCCATCGTGACCGGTCAGGAACTGACGGATAATTTGTTGAAACAAATCGAGCCGTTCAAACCGGAATTCCATTTTTCGCAGATGGTGGAAAGCTTAGAAAAAACTGACACTGGCTGGCGCGTGAAGACCGATGCGGAAACGGTGATCGACTGCAAAGTCGTCGTCATTGCTGCGGGCGGCGGCAGCTTCGTGCCGAAGAAACCACCCATTGCCGGCATCGATGCCTTTGAGGGCACCAGCGTGCATTACGCCGTGCGGAAGATGGAGCAGTTCCGCGGCAAACGGCTCGTGATCGTCGGCGGCGGCGATTCGGCACTGGACTGGACGCTGAACCTTCAACCAATCGCGCAACATATTACCCTCATCCACCGCCGCGATGAATTCCGCGCCGCACCGGATTCGGTCGAGAAAATGTACCACTTCGCCGCCACCGGCAAACTGGATTTGAAATTCGGGCAGGTAAGCGGCCTGACCGGCAGCAACGGCCAGCTGGAAAGCATCGAGCTGACCGATAATGAAAAGAACAAACACAGCATTGCGTGCGATGCGCTGCTGCCCTTCTTCGGCCTCACTATGAAGCTTGGACCCGTCGCCAATTTTGGACTGAACCTGCATGAGAACCTGATCGCGGTCGATACCGAAAAATTCGAAACCAGCACGCCGGGTATTTTCGCGGTCGGCGACATCAACACCTATCCCGGCAAGCTGAAACTGATCCTGAGCGGCTTCCATGAAGCCGCCCTCATGGCGCAGCAAGCGTTTCGCATCTGTTTCCCCGAACAGAAACTGCGCTTCCAATACACCACCAGCAGCACCGATTTGCAGAAGAAGCTGGGCGTGAAATAATGAAATCCGTTTTCGTCACCGTCACCGACTATGAAGGCACCGCGCACCGGCTGGAAGGGCTGGAAGGTTGGCGGTTAATGGAAGTGATCCGCGATAACGGCCTGCCGATCAAAGCCGAATGCGGCGGTGCCTGCGCCTGCGCCACCTGCCATGTTTACGTGGCGAAAAACTGGGTCGAAAAACTTAACCCTAAAACAGCCGATGAAGAATTGTCGCTTGATGACGCCATGGCGGTGGAAGACAATTCCCGCCTCTCCTGCCAGATCATCCTCGGCCCCGAGCATGAAGGGCTGGAAGTTACCCTCGCCCCCAATCCCTAGCCGCGAAACTTAATCACAAACGTGCAGGTGACGGTCGTGTTCGAGAGCAGGTAACTGGAACTGCTCGCGATCGAATACGCGGTTGTATAGTCAACGTCGCTACATCCGCTGGCGGCATTCGCGCTGCTCGGCGTTTTCAGGGAAAGCACGTTACCAAGGCCGGGCTTGCCATCGTCCATTTTGGTGTCGATATTCCACGCCTCTTCCGGGCGCAACACCGCATCGGTTGTCGCACTCGTTGCTATCTGCGCATTCGCAATGCCGCTGTTAAAATAAAAGCTGTTGCCGTAATCACCATCAAAATATTTACCGCTATTGATCGCATGCCGGCCGAGATAGATGATCCCCCAATGGGCCTTGGCCAGCCGTGATCCGGGAACATTCACCTTCACCAGATCATTGGTCGACATTGCATTGCCATCGCCCGCGGCATTCACCCCCGAATAGGTGCCCTCAATCAGTCCTTCATTCGCCAGGTGCTGCCAGACGCGGTAAATTTCATTTACGGAGTTTGTGGTATCAAGCTCGATATAGCCATTGCCGTTACCATTGCAGGTCGGCACCGACGCGGCGGTTGTGGCACTACCACTGCCGGGGCAGCTGGCTGCCGCGCCCCAATATTGCTGTGCGTTATGCATATCGCCCGGCAGGCTCGCATATTTCGCCCGGAAGGTGCTGATAGCGGCGTAATAGCGGTCATGTTCACTCACCACCGCCCGCAATTCCGCCGCCCGGATGAGCGACTGGCCAGCCAGAATACCGCCCGTAATCAAGCCAAGAATGACCAGCACGATGGAAAGCTCAACCAAAGAAAATGCGCGTTGCATATTCCAAGAATGCCATGTTTAGCGCCCATACACAAGCACTAGCCAAGGCCACCTTAAATTTCGATAATAATCATCACTATCAAATAGATATAACAGGGAATTGCTGCCCAACAACAGCATAGGAAGAGGAAACCCCGACCACGCCCAATCGTTTTATCGGCGTGCACCGGCATGACCCCACCGGGCGCCTTTACCCACGACCACGCCCCTTGGGCTCTAACGAGAATTGCGCCTGCTCAACATAGGCCGCGGCGCGCGCCAGCACATCGATGCGGGTTTGTAGGAGCGCGCGCGTGTCCTCCGACACATTGGCCGGCAAATGCTGCATGCCACGCGCGGCGCTTTCCTGCATGGCGCGGAAGGTACTGGCCAGCCCATCCATTTCCGGCTGGATGTAGCGCTGCCAGAATGCGCGGCGCGGTGCCAGCACCACGGCATGATTATGTTTCAGGGGCCCTTCATGCATTTCGCGCTCGGCATTCCCCACCAGCGGCAGCAGCGCCATCCAGTGCTGGATGGCTTTGTGATCGAAGCTCGTATGGCCGAGATACAGATTATAGCGGTAGCGCTCGCTCTTCGCCCACTCCATGCGCGGCATGGCCGGGTCATCCGCGAGCTGCTTGCAGGCCGCCCCTTCCAACCGGTCGAGTATTTGCGCGAAGGTGGTGATATCGGTGAGCGCCTGCTGCACATAATAAGGCGTTTTATTCCACTCCTGCCCGGTCAATGCGTCGATCGCGCAATCCGGCCATGTATAATCGGGCATGACGTCTTTAACGCGCCGGAGCCGTAAATAGGTATTGCTCGAATGGGTGTGCATGGCAGGCATCATACGGCCCACCGCGCCCCACAACATGACAATTCTGTGAAATTCGCTAGTAGATAACGACAACATTATCCAGCACTGGGCGCTCGCGGTCTTCGGGCTCGGCCAGTTTCTCGCCCATGTAAATAAAGCCCGCGATTTTATCGTCGGCACCGCCGCCGAGCGCCTCGCAAATGACCGGATCAAAGCCGACCCATTCACTCAGCCACGCCGCGCCCCAGCCCAGCGCGTGGCAGGCATGGAGGATGTTGGTGCATACGGCCCCGGCGCTTAATTCCTGCTCCCAGCGCGGGGCTTTGATGCTTTCCTTCGGCGTGGAAAGCACCGCCAGCACCAGCGGTGCACGGCTGAACCGAAGCCGTTCGGCGTCACGGTGCTTTTCGGTGGCATCGTTGGGATGGAGGGCGGCAAAACGCTGCGCCGCCACCTCGCCCAGTCTGGCGCGCCCCTCGCCCTGCAGCACCACGATCTTCCACGGCGCGAGCTTGCCGTGATCGGGCACACGGGTGGCAATGGTGAGGATGGTTTCCAACTCCGCCGCACTGGGTGCGCGCGGCCCCATCGCTTTGGGCTTTACACTGCGGCGGGTTTTCAAGGCGGTCAGGGCGTCCATGGCACTCTCTTTCATGCTGCGCTGCATCTAGTGTTAGCGCACGCGCCATGCTAGGGTGAAGGCATGAAAAAGAAAACGTCTGTCTTGTTTGTGTGCACCGGCAATATCTGTCGTTCCCCCACCGCCGAAGCCTATTTCCGCCATGCGATCGCGCAGGCGGGGCTCGCGGATGCATTCCACCATGATTCCGCCGGGGTGGATTCGCACCATATCGGCCAGGCGCCCGATCCGCGCAGCACGCGCGTGTTGCAACAAGCCGGGATCGACATGAGCGATTTGCGCGCGCGCAACATGCGCCCCGAGGATTTCCACGAATTCGACCTTATCCTCGCCATGGACGCGACGCACCTGCGCGCCCTGCAACGCATGCGCCCCGGCAATGCGACCGCGCATATCGCCCTGTACCTGCCCCATTGCCACGGCAGCGGCGACGATGGCGTGCCCGACCCGTATTACGGCGGCGACGAGGATTTCCTCGGTGTGCTGGAGATGATCCGCCGTGCCACCCCCGCCCTGCTCGCACGGCTGGGCGCGTAAGCGTCACTCAATTGTCACTTTACTTGCCACCCCCCGCTGGCTAGAACGTGTTTACTTGAAAAACAACGGATTATGGCGGGTGTGCGCATGCGAGTACTGGTCACAGGCGGCTGCGGGTTTATCGGTTCCCATCTGGTCGATCGGCTGGTCGAAGACGGCCATGCCGTGACCGTGCTCGACGATCTCTCCTCGGGCACGCGCGACAACCTGAACGCCGCCGCCACGCTGGTTGAAGGCGATGTCGCCATGCCAGACACGGTGCAGGCGCTCATCGCCGAAACGGACGCGGTGTTCCACCTCGCCGCCGTCGCCTCGGTCGACCAATGCACCAACGAATGGCTCAACAGCCACTGGACCAACCTGACCGGCACCGTCACCATCTTCGATGCCTGCGCCCATGCGGGCCGCACCATTCCGGTGGTCTATGCCTCCTCGGCGGCGGTGTATGGCGACAACCCCGCTTTGCCATTGGCGGAAGACGCTGGCACCGTACCACTCAGCGCCTACGGCCTCGATAAGCTCTCCTGCGAGCGATACGGCGAGATCGCGTGGAAATTCCACGGCGTGCCGAATGTTGGCCTGCGTTTTTTCAACGTTTACGGCCCGCGGCAGGATGCGCGCTCGCCCTATTCCGGCGTCATCAGCAAATTCATGGCCAACGCCAAAGCGGGTGAACCGTTGAGCTTCTTCGGCGACGGCGAACAAACCCGCGACTTCATCTATGTGGCCGATATTGTGGCGCTGCTCATGGCGGCGTGGCAATCGGCCAGCGGCTGCGCGGTGTTCAACGGCTGCACCGGACGCGCCGTGAGCCTGAAGCAACTGGCCGAGGCCATTGGCCGCGCCACCCACACCGCCATCACCACGCGCCACGCCGAACCCCGCGCGGGCGACATCCGCCACAGCCTCGGCAACCCCGCCAAGGCTCAAACCCAACTGCATTTTAATGCCGCAACCGCTCTAGACAAAGGCCTCGAGGCACTGCACCAGTGGGGAAACCATTAAGATGGCGTGGGTAAAACGGACATTTACCGCACTGGTCTGCTTTGTCGGCTCGGCCTGTAGCCCGACCATCAGCAAGGCGCCCAGCGCCCTCACCAACCCCAGCCCGAAAGAGCGCTGGGCGGTCTATTACGCCAAAGAACTGCCCGCCAGCAGCTTCGCCGCCTACGATCTTGTCGTGTTTGACCGCATCTACTACCCTGATTTTCAAGCATTAAGAGGCAAAACGACGGTGCTTGCCTATATCAGCCTCGGCGAGGTGCATGGCGATACCGACGAGCACGGCCTGCTCACCCAGCAGCAATCGCTGCTCGGCGCGCGCAGCACCTGGAACAGCTATACGGTTGATATTACGTCAGCTACCTGGAAAAAAATCATCGAAGCGCAGGTCGACGATGCCATGCAAAAAGGCTTCGACGGGGTCATGCTCGATACGCTCGACTCCGCCCTGCATCTGGCGGATATGGCGTCCGATTCCAAGGGCCGCGCGGCGCAGGAAGCCGCCATTCGCATCATCACCGACCTGCGCCGCCACTACCCGGCGATGAAAATCATGCTCAACCGTGGGTTTGAAATCCTGCCGCGTGTCGCCCCGGCCATCGATTACGCGCTGGGTGAATCGATACTTGCACAAACGGACATTTCTACTGGACAATCCAGCCTTTTCCCTGCATTGACCTACCAATCAATGGCTTCGCAGCTCCTGAAAGCGCGAGCGATTGCGCCGTCACTTAAACTTTATACGCTGGATTACTGGAATATCGATGATGTCGAAGGCCTGCAAAAGATATACGCCATCCAGCGTGCCCATGGTTTTACCCCCTATATCACTACGCCCGACCTGCGCCGCCACACCCCGGAGCCGGAAGGGTCTTTCTCATTTTCCCCTATAGAGGCTCCGCATGCGTAAATTTATTATCGCCGCGCTTGTTCTGGTCGTTATCGGCGTAGGAGTCAGCCTGCTGCTGATCCCGAGCGAAAGCGATGTCGCCGTGATGCAGGCGCGTGATACGCAAACCGTGGTCGCCCAGAATGTAGACGTGGAAGCCGAATACGCGCAGGGCCGCCGCAGCTTCCCGATCGTCTCAGCGCTGGCCGACAAGCGCATTGCCGAAGGCAACCGCCCGGAAGCGATCCGCATCCTCGAAGAATACGTGGCCAGCACCCCGAGTGACGTGCAAGGCCGCAAAAAACTGGCCGAGCAATACCAGCTCGCCGGTGAAAATGCGAAATACAACGAACAGCTGGAAGCGATCGCCACCGCCGAGCCGACCGAAGAAAACCTGCGCGTGCTGAGCGATATTTATAACGCCGACAAGAACTACCCCAAGCAAGAAGAAGTGCTGGTAAAACTGCTCGACGTGACCAAAGGTGAGAAGCCGCAGGTGTTCGTTGATCTGGCAACCATTCAGGTGGTGAACGGCAAAAAAGACGATGCGATGAAAACCATCGCCGACCTGAAAGCCAAGCACCCGACCTTCGAAGACTATGCCGTGGTGCGAATTGAAGTGAATATCCGCGCCGAAAAAGGCGAAATCGACCAGGCCTATGCGCTGGCAAAAGCATGGGTCGACCGCCCGCTCCCCGCGCTGAACGACGCTGCCCCCGTGGCCCCGCAGGTCACCCCGCCCTCGGGTGAGATCGCGAGCCCGGCAAACCCCGCCAGCCAGCGCGCGAAAGAACTCGCCGACCTGACCAACATCCTGCATTACTCGGGCCATGCCGATAAGGCCGTGGCGCTGGTGGAGCCGCATCTGGAGCTGCTGCCGGAATCGACCGAACTGGTGGTGGCGTATGTGAATGCCAACATCACCATCGGCCGCGACGACCATGCGTGGGCGATCCTCACCAAGATCGACGAAGCCGGCAAAATGACGCCGGAACTCTACCACCCCTACCTGCAACTGGCGATCAAACGCGAAGACAGTGAATCGGCCAACGCGATTGCGCAGAAGCTCGACCCCATGAGCTTCAGCGAAGAACAGGCGCTCAACATCATCGAACTCGCCCGCGCGATGGACGCGAAACCCACGCTCGACATCCTGCTCACCCGCTTCAAGCAGCCGCCCGTGGTCGAAGGCAAGCCCGTGCTCGATGCGGTGATCGCCCTGCTGCAAAAAGCCAAAGACGAAGACAAAAAAGTCGAAACCGCGCTTAACACCGAGCTCAGCTCGCTGCAACGCCTGCGCCTTGCCGAAGCCTGCGTGCGCGCCAGCAAGAAGCAATGCTTCGACACCATCGTGTCGCGCTTCCCGGCAGTGCCGGAACAAACCGCCTCGCAAGTGGCGGAATACGCGCAGCTCTACATTATCGCCAACCGCCCGACCGAAGTGATCGAGCCCGTGGGCCAACGCGCCGCCGCCACTGACGCCCACCCCGATGTGGTATTCGCCCATGTGAAGCTGGCCGCCGCCGCGGGCCGCGAAGACATCACCAAACCGTGGCTGGAAGCCAACGCTGGCAGCGCGCCGTTCCAGAAACTGCATGAGCTGTTCTACACCGCCTCCGACCACCGCCAATACGCCGTGGCCAGCGACATTGCCGAGCGCCTCTATGCCCGCGACCCGTCGCCGATGAACCGCGAGATCATGATCTCGGCCCTCATCAGCGCCGGGCAGAACGACAAAGCCCTGCCGCTGCTGCGTGAATCCATCGCACAAGACGGCAGCAATGACGGGCTCTACCTTGCCACCCTCAGCAAAGTGGCCCGCAAAGACGCAGCCGCCCGCAAGGAGCTGGCCGACTATGCGCAAGCCTCGCTGCAGGCCGACCGCGGCAGCGAAAGCCAGCAGATCAATTATGCGTACATCCTGCTGAACAACGGCCGCCGCGACGTGGTGATGCCGGTCATTCAACAGAACGCCAAAACCAAAGGCGGCGAATGGCGCAAAATGCAGGCGCAGTTGACCGCCCGCGGCACCGGTACCGGTGCACCTGCCCTTTCGCCCGCACAAATGATCGCGATTGCCAATAACCCGAAAACCAGCGCCCTGACTAAGCGCCAAATGGCATTCGGCCTGCTGAAAGCTGGCAAGAAAGACGAAGCGACAAAAATCTTCCAGCAACTGGCCGAAACCAAAGGCCCGCAAAGCCAGGAAGTAAAAGACCTTCTCTATATGTGGGGCGGCAAACTGAACGCCGAGCAACTCGCATGGCTGCAAAAACGCTCCAACAATGCCAACGGCTACGACAAACAGCAATGGGGCGATATCATCGCGCAATACGGCGACGACCGCGCGATCATGCAATATGTCGGCACCACGCCGGATGCGCTCTACAACAGCGACCTGCGCAAGAAATATTTCCGCACCGTGGCCGCCACCAATAATCCACAGAACTACGATAACCGCATGCGCGACTGGGTGGCCCAGACCACCGACGTGCCCGCCCTCGAGGATTACGCCGAAGTGGCGCAGGCCTATGGTTACGACAACGCTGCAACCAGCGCCTATAAGCGCATCGAGCAGCTCGACCCGAACAACGCCAAGGCGCTGGCCGCCCTGTCGGCCGCCTCGATGCAAAAAGGCAGCTACAGCAGCGCCGAGCAATACGTGAACCGCTCGCTCAGCGCCCCCGGCAATGCCAACCCGGCCCAAACCCATTTCTACAAAGCCGAACTGCTGAAACGCCAGGGCAACATGCCCGCCGCACAAGCCGAATACGCGCAGGTGGTGCAGGCAACGCCGGTGAATGCCGCAACGCCGACCGATGCGCTCTCGCGCTACTACACGGCGCAGTTCCATCTGGGCAACCATGCGGCCGCCAAGCAGGGCTTCGAGCAACTGCTCGCCGCCCATCCCGACGATAAGGGCGTGCTGGCCGACTACATGGCCGCGCTGATCGAATACAAATATTTCGACGACGCGACCCGCATCGCCAACCAGTACGACAAATCCTCGCCGTATTACGGCCGCACTTCGGCCATCCACGGCCAGTCGGGCGACGTGGCGGACATCCAGCAGCTCAGCAATGGCCGCGAAATGAAGATCAGCTTCAACCAGCCGATCGAAGACCGCGCGCCGGTCGATATCGCCCGCGTGCAGAAACTGGGCTGGGTCGAGCAGGCCTCGCTCGGTTACGACAGTATGACCGTCTCCGCCAAGCCGGGCTACATGGTGCGCTTCGTGCCCACCGCCAGCGAGCAATGGCAGGTCGCGCCGGTGGAAACCGTGGTGGTGGCCCCGCAAGTGGAAATGCAACGCCAGCAGGACCTGCGCCTGCAACTGCTCTATGCCCGCATCGAGCAGGAAACCGGCCAGACCGAGCGCGCCCAACAGCGCCTTGCCGCCCTGCGCCACTACTACCCGAATGACCCGCAACTGCTTGGCTATACCGCCAGCGTGCAGGCCGCCGAAGGCAACACCGAAGAAGCCATCGGGCTTTACACCATGGCCCAGCAGCTCTCGCCCGAGAACGAAGATTACGCGCGCACCGTGCGTGACCTGCGCAATGGCGGCGGCAGCTATGGTGGCCAGCGCACCATCGCGCAGTACCTGAAGATCGACCATGAATACCGCAATTACGGCGCGAACCACGAGCATATCACTACCCTCTCGGGTGTGGCGCGCGTGGGTGACCGCAACGAACTCGGCTTCAACCTGATGAACGATCGCGTGAACCCGAAGGGCTTCCAGGATCCGGCCACCGGCCTTGTCACCCGTAAGAGCGACAATTTCCAGGCGGGCGAATTGTTCCTCGGCCATTACTTCGATGGCGGCGACCGCCTGCAGGCATCGCTGTTCGCCAACGAAGATACGCCGGGCGCGGGCCTGTACTATGCATTCAACAACAGCCTTGGCCGCAGCGAATTGCTGGGTGAATACCACAAGCCGTATTGGGATTTCCCCGAAGCGGTCTATGGCATTGCCACCCGCGACCGCGTGGGCCTGAAACATTACGGTAATATCAACAAAACGCTGACCTATGGCATCGAAACCTCGCTCAACAACTACAATGTTGAAGTGATGGACGACGTGGCGCAGACGGGCCTGTTCCGTCTCAGCCTGCAACAGCAGTTGCAACCGCAAACCGCCAGCCAGCCCTATCTCGGCATTGGCTACGGTTTCGACGGCGAATACCTGATGGGTGCCACCGATACGCGTGCCGTCAACGGCACCGGCCCGGGCAGCTACCACCCGTTCCCGTTCAAATCGCGCGAGAACCACCAGATCGCCGGCCTCTACCGCGACGACTGGACGGATTCGACCCACGCCTTCCTGCTGGGTGGCTGGCTGTTTGACCGCCTGGGCGAAAACGGCCCCGTGGTTGAAGGCCGTATCAATCAGGATATCACCGATTCGCTTGAAGCGGGCGTGCGTGCGCGCTACGGCCTTGCTAGCAGCGCGAACGGCACCACCAGCGAAGACGATGCCGTGAATCTCGGCGCCCATCTCATGTATAAATTCTAAGTGCAAAAAACGAAGGTACGACCATGAACAGACAATCCACCTTTAGCGGCATTCGCTCCATTGCCATTGTCGAAGCCCTGCTCATGCTGGTGCTGCTCGTCGTGGTCGACGCGCTGTTCCTCGATGGCACCCGTTACTGGGATGTGAACCCCCACCCGTTTTGGGTCGTGGTCATTCTTATCGCCGGGCAATACGGCACCGCCGAGGGCATCCTCGCGGCATTGTTTGCCACGCTTTTCCTGCTGGTGGGCAACATTCCCGCCGCGCCGGAAGGCGTCGACCGCTACGACCATCTCTACGACATCGCCATCAACCCCATCTTGTGGTTCGTGGTGGGCTGGGCGCTGGGTGAAGTGCGCCAACGCCATGTGCGCGAACGCGACCAGCTGAGCAAAGACCTGAGCGAAAGCCAGCAGCGCGAAGAGCTGATCTCGGATTCCTACAAATTCGTTAAAACCCGCAAGGAAAACCTCGAAGTACAGGTTTCCGGCCAACTCACGTCCAGCATCGAAGCCTACCGCGCCGCCAAGGCGGTCGAAACCCTCGACCCAAAATCGGTCATGCAAGGGGTGGAGCGCCTCGTGAAATCGGTGCTTGGGCCGCAGAAATTCTCGCTCTACATCCTGCACGACAACAAGCTTTCCGCCACCATCCTGCATGGCTGGCATCCTTCCGATAGCTACACGCAGGAACTCACCTCGATGAGCCCGCTTTATCAGGCCGTGGTCGGCCAGCAGGACACGCTGGTGATCGCCAACGAGCAGCATGAAATCGCGCTCGATGGCCAGGGCATCATGGCCGGGCCGATCATCGACCCCGAAAGCAACCGCGTGGTCGGCATGCTGAAAGTGGAGCAGATGGATTTCATCTCGCTGTCGCTCAACACGGTGGAAACCTTCCGCGCGCTGTGCGAGTGGATCGGCACTGCGCTGATCAACGCCCGCAACTACCAGACGGTGAAATCCGACGCGGTGGTGAGCCCCGAGCGTGGCCTCATGACCTACAACTTCTTCAAGCGCCAGAGCGACTACCTCGCCAAGCTGGCCAAGCGCGTGGGCTTCGACCTGTCGATGGTGGTGATCAAAATCTCCGATCCCAAATCGCTCACCGACGTGGAACGCATCACCGTCGCCCGCCAGATCGGCGAGTCGGTGAAATCGGTGCTGCGTTCGGTCGACCTTGCGTTCGATTACCAGACCGAAGGCGAGGAATATTCGATCCTGCTGCCCGCAACCGCGCAGGCCGGTGCCAGCGTAGTGCGCGACAAAATCGCGAAGGACATTGCCCAGCACCTGCGCGGCAAGGAAGCCAATTTCAGCTACATCGTACAGGCCCTCCATGAAGTCCGCTAGCGCAGCCCCCAGCATCGACTACTACCAGTATGTCGAGGATGTCCTCACCCCCGAGGATATTCACGATGCGAACACCGTGTCGTCGGCCACGGCCACCAACGGGCTGTTCATCATCCTCGCCATTGTGGTGAGCCTGCTGCATGCGTTTAACCTGTATTTGTTCATCGGCGCGGGCCTGTGGCCCATCATCCCGATCCTGATCCACCTTGCGATCTCGACCGTGACGGCGCTGATCACCTACGCCCAATACCGCAACGGCATGGATGTGCAGCACCTCGCCATCCTGTCGATTGTGTCGTTCGTGACCGGCATTTTCGGTTCGCTTGGGGCGCTGTTCGGCTTTGTCGGCACCGTCATTTTCCGCAACCGTTCGCACCACTTCAAAGAATGGTACGAAAGCATCTTCCCCACCGACCAGGTGACCGATAGCCAGCACATCTATGACAGCATCATGGAAGGGCTGGATGAAAACCCGCGCAGCTACAACGTCATGCCGTTCGTGGAAGTGATGCGCCTTGGCTCGGAAAACCAGAAGCGTCGTGCACTCGCCAAAATGAGCACCCGCTTCTCGCCGAAATTCAGCCAGGCCTTCCGCATCGCGCTGGCTGATTCGAGCAACACCATCCGCGTGCAGGCGGCCACGGCGGTCGCCAAAGTCGAGCGCGAATTCATGGCGAAGCTCGAGCGCATCGAAGAAGCACGCGCGCGCAACCCGAAAGACCCGGTGCTGACGCTCGCACTCGCCAAGTTCTACGACGATTACGCCTTCACCGGCGTGCTCGATGCCGAGCTGGAAAAACTGAACCGCGAACGGGCGATCAACACCTACAAAAACTACCTGCAGCAGGATCCCAATTCGGCGGAAGCATGGGTGGCGATTGGCCGCCTGCTTTATCGCAACAAACAATGGGCCGAGGCGGCCGACTGGTTCCGCCACGCGCTTGATCGCGGCTGGAAACTCAACACCATGCTGCTGTGGTATTTCGAATGCCTGTTCCGCCTTGGCCAGTTCCGCGAACTGCGCCGCGCGGTGCTCGAGCATGGCCGCGGCATCATGGGGCAGGATGAACTCCCCAAAGACGTCCGCGACTCGGTGTCGCTGTGGCTGCAGGTAGCATAAAGGAACGAATGATGCGTGGTGTCGGACAAAAAGCAGATGTGTGCCTGATCTTGGAGGGAACCTATCCCTATGTGACCGGGGGTGTTTCCGGCTGGGCGCACGGACTGATCAAGGAGCAGTCGCACCTCACCTTCCACCTGTGCGCCATTGTGCCGCGCGACGGGGCGCTGGAGATGAAATACGAGCTGCCGAACAACGTGATCGGCCTCACCACCATTCGCCTGAACGACCTGCCGCCAGGCGCCGACATCAACCGCCTGCTGGCCAAGCGCGTGCACAAAAACCTGCGCGAACCGCTCGCCACCCTCACCTCCGACCGCGCGATGGAACTGGGCGACCTGAAACAGATTATCGACGTGCTGGGCGGTGTTTCGGCACCGCTGGGCACCGAAGTGCTGCTCGACCGCGAAGAAGCATGGGAACAGCTCACCGACCTGTATGAAGCAGGCTTCCCGGAAACCTCGTTCCTCGATTATTTCTGGTCGTACCGCGCGATTGTCGGCGGCGTGTATTCGGTGCTGCTCGCGCCGCTGCCGCAGGCCGACGTGTACCACGCGCTCTCGACCGGCTATGCGGGCCTGATGGGCGCGCGCGCCAAAATCGAAACCGGCAAGCCGGTGATGGTGACCGAGCACGGCATCTACACCAACGAGCGCCGCATCGAGGTGACCGCGGCCGATTGGCTGGAAGCCACCGCCAGCAAAGCCCTCACCATCGACAAGCCACGCCGCGACCTGCGCGACATGTGGATCGACTCGATCAACAATTTCAGCCGCCTGTGCTACGATGCGTGCGACCACATCATCACCCTGTTCACCGGCAACCAGAAACCGCAGCTGGAAGACGGCGCGAACCCCGCGAAAATGATGGTGATCCCCAACGGGGTCGACATCAAGCGCTTCGCCAGCCTGCAGCACCGCCGCCAGAGCAGCCCGACCATCGGCTTTATCGGTCGCGTGGTGCCGATCAAAGACGTGAAGACCTTCATCCGCGCCTGCGGCCTGTTGAAGCAGACCACGCCTGAGCTGAAAGCCTATATCATCGGCCCGACCGACGAGGACAAAGACTACTTCCAGGAATGCCAGAACCTCGTGCAGCTGCTCGGCCTCGACCATAACATCGTCTTCACCGGCCAGGCGCGGGTCGATGAATACATCCCCATGCTCGACCTGCTGGTCATGACCAGCATCTCGGAAGCCCAGCCGCTGGTTATGCTGGAAGCCGGGGCTGCGGGCCTGCCCATCGTCGCGACCGATGTGGGTGCCTGCCGCGAAATGATCGAGGGCACGCCAGAAGAAGCCCCGGCGCTCGGTGCGGGCGGCATCGTCACCCCGCTCGCCTCGCCCGCCAGCACGGCCGATGCCATCTACACCCTGCTTTCCGACAACGCGATGTACGAAAACGCCTCGCGCGCCATCGCCGCGCGCATGGAGCAGTACTACAACGAAACCATTCAGCAGCAGGCTTACCGCAATCTCTACGCGCAATACCTGCGCCGCGCATAAAGGACGAACCCCATGGCTGGTATTGGATTTGAACTGAACAAAATGGCCCGGCGCGACGACCTGCTGGGCATTGCCGGTGCCTACCTGCACTCGGCCTTCGCCATTGCGGGGCCGTGGCTGTTCACCGTGGTGGCGCTGGCCTTCACCACCTACCTCTATGGCGGCTCCAACTCCGCCGAGCTGCTCGATTTCCGCGGCGTCATCGTCTACAATTTCTCGTTCTCGCTGGTGCTTTCTGCGCCCGTCTACATGGTGATGACGCGCTACCTCGCCGACCAGATCCACGTGAAAAACGTGACCTCGACCCCGACCGTCATGCTGGAAAGCATGATCATGGTGTTCGGTGCCAACCTGCTGCTCGCCATTTTCTTCTACGCCATCTATTTCGAGATGCCGATCGAGCTGCGCCTCGCCGGTTTCGCCAACATGTTCCTCATCTCGGGCGTGTGGCTGCTGGGCGTGTACCTCACCGCCCTGAAAGATTTCTCGGCCGTCACCTGGACCTTCATCATCGGCATGGTGATCGCCGTACTTGCCGCTGAATATCTCAGCGATGGCAACGCCGCCGGCATGGTGGCGGGCTACAATATCGGCCTTGCGATCATCGTGTTCATGCTGGCCGGGCGCATCTTCGCCGAATACCCGTACCGCCTCACCCATGATTTCGCCCTGAAGCCTTTCTGGAAAAAATACTGGGAGCTGGCCGTCGGCGGCCTGTTCTATAACGGGGCGCTCTGGATTGATAAATGGATCATGTGGTACGCGCCGGAAGCGACCCAGCTGCCCAGCAAAATGCGTTTCTTCCCGGATTACGACTCGGCCATGTTCCTCTCGGCCATGAGCATCCTGCCCAGCCTCGCGCTGTTCGTGTTCGCCATTGAAACCAACTTCTTCCACCATTACCGTCGCTTCTACGGCAACATCCTCGCCCACGCGTCGATGCGCCGCATCAAGCAGTTCCATGGCCTCATCCTCGATGCCATCGTCGAAGGTGGCCGCTCGGTCATGCTGCTGCAAGGCGTGATCGCGTTCCTGCTCATCCTGCTTGCACCGCAGATCTTCGAGAAAATCGGCGTGTTCTTCCTGCAGCTTGGCATTTTCCGCCTCGGTGTGCTGGGCTCGTTCTTCCAGGTGCTGATCCTGTTTGCGACCATCATCCTGTCGTATTTCGACTGCCGCAAAGCCAATATGTGGATTTTCTTCTTCTACTTCATCAGCAACACCATCCTCACGCTGGTGTTCATGCAGTGGGGCTACGAATATTATGGCTATGGCTTCTTCCTCAGCTCGGCCCTCACCTTCTTCCTGGCGTCGGCCATCCTGTTCGCGCATGTGCGCAAGCTGCCCTACCACGCCTTCATCACCAACAACAACTCGGTGAAAGTACCGAAGGTAAAGACCAGCGCCGATTACCACGACGATCTGGGCGAGTTCCAGCTGGGCGTCAACCACCTCACACCCAGCCAGCAGAAATAGCGGAAAGGGGAGCTTCGGCTCCCCTTTTTTGTAGACGGAAAATAATTTCCCCTGCCCTTGAAATCCCCAAACTATTGCAAAATAGCCATTCCCGCTTGCTGGAATAAGCATATTACAAAATGTAACGAAAATTTTTACTTTACATAGGGGTACAGCATCTATAATTGGAGCCAAGCCGCTGAATCCCATGGCGTGTAGAGATCCCTAGAGGGGTAGGACACGAGCTTCGTAATGAAAGGCTCAAAACCGATCCAGCAAGGTGACCTTGGCACTGCTGTCACAAATCCGTCGCAAGATTCGGTTGGTGCGTTTTGGTTAACGTACTAACGAGGATTTATGACATGCGAAGCTACAATTCGCCCGATTCCGCTGTAAAGCATTTACAGCCCGAACAACCCGTCATCATCTACCGCCCGCACGCCCTCAAGCGTTCGGTTGACATGTTCCTGAACCACTTCAAGGGCGATGTGATGTTCGCGGTCAAAACCAACCCCGACGAGCATGTGCTGAAGGACCTCTGGGCCCATGGCATCCGCCGGTTCGATGCCGCCTCGCTGCAGGAAGTCGCCATGGTGCGCGGCCTGTTCGCCGACGCGGAAATCTATTTCATGCACACCGTGAAATCGCGCAAAGCCATCCGCGAGGCGTACTTCACCTATGGCGTGCGCCATTTCTCGCTCGACTGCCAGGACGAGCTCGGCAAAATCCTCGCCGAGACCGGCTATGCCGACGATCTGGGCCTGCATGTGCGCCTGGCCATCCCGAACACCTACGCCGAGCTGGCGCTGACCGACAAATTCGGCGCAGCGCAGACCGACGCGGCCACCCTTCTCACCAACGTGCGCGCGGTGGCCGCCCACGCGGGCGTGTGCTTCCATGTGGGCAGCCAATGCATGCACCCCGACGCCTACAAACTGGCCATTAAAATGGCGAAGCAGGTGGTGAAAGCCGCCGGCGTGCGCATCGATTCGTTCGACGTGGGCGGTGGGTTCCCGAGCGTCTATCCCGGCATGACCCCGCCGCCGATGGCCGATTACTTCGCCGCCATCCACGAAGCGACGCGCGACATCGTGCGCCAGCACGGCTGCTCGCTGCTGGCCGAGCCGGGCCGCGCGCTGGTCGCCGAATCGGGCGCGGTGCTGGTGCGGGTGGAACTGCGCAAGGGCAATTTCCTCTACATCAACGACGGCACCTACGGTTCGCTGTTCGATGCGGGCGTGCCCAAATGGCTCTACCCCTGCAAGCTGCTGAACCGCAAGAGCGCCACCGAGGAGCAAGAGGGCTTCAGCTTCTATGGCCCCACCTGCGATACGATGGACTTCATGAAGGGCCCCTTCATGCTGCCCGCCGACATTAAAGAAGGCGATTACATCGAAATCGGCCAGCTGGGTGCGTATGGCCGCACCATGGCGACCCGCTTCAACGGTTTCAGCCCGGCCACCGCGCCGATCGCCGTGAAGGACGAACCGCTGCTCAGCCACTACGCGCCGCTTGCAGAGCCGCGCGAAGTAGCGTATCAGGCCGCCATCGCGTAACGCTAATGGTAAATTAACGCCCCGGCCGGCGATAACGCCGAGCCGGGGTTTTTATTGTGAAAAAAAGGAGAGTGTGATGACCGCACAAGCCAAAACCAAATCGAACCAGAAAGCAGAATTGCTGCAAAAAACCGTCGAGCATATCGACATCACCAGCTTCGATGCCCGCCCCATCATCGACCAGATGGCGAACATGAGCTTCACCAGCCGCGACCTCGCGCGCGCCACCAGCATCTACAACCAGATGCTGGCCGATAAGGATTGCTCGATCATCCTCACCATTGCGGGCAGCACCAGCGCGGGCGGCTGCATGAAGCTGTACGCTGACCTCATCCGCTACAACATGGTCGATGCCATCGTGGCCACCGGCGCGTCGATCGTCGACATGGATTTCTTCGAAGCCCTCGGCTTCAAACACTACCATGGCGATGCCAACGGCACCGACGACAAAACCCTGCGCGACCTCTATATCGACCGGATCTACGATACCTACATTGACGAGGAAGAGCTGCAGGCCTGCGACCACACCATCCTCGAGATCGCCAACAAGCTGGAGCCGCGTGGCTACAGCTCGCGCGAATTCATTCGCGAGATGGGCAAATGGCTGGCCGCTGGCAATGCCAAGAAAAAAGAATCGCTGGTGCAACTGGCCTACGAACACAACGTGCCGATCTTCTGCCCGGCGTTTGTGGATAGCTCGGCTGGTTTCGGCCTCGTGAAGCACCAGGTCGATAACCCCAAGAAGCACATGATGCTCGATGCCATCGCCGATTTCCGCGAATTGACCGACATTAAAATCGCCGCCGGCAAAACCGGCCTGCTGATGATCGGTGGCGGCGTGCCGAAGAACTTCACGCAAGACACCGTCGTCTGCGCCGAGATCCTCGGCAAGGAAGTGGACATGCACGCCTACGCCGTGCAGATCACCGTGGCCGACGTGCGCGATGGTGCGTGCAGCAGCAGCACCCTGAAAGAAGCCTGCAGCTGGGGCAAGGTCGACACCGCGCTCGAGCAAATGGTGTTCGCCGAAGCGGGCAGCGTGCTGCCCCTGCTGGTGAGCGATGCCTACCATCGCGGCCACTGGAAGGAGCGCAAGAAACGCGCCTTCGGCACCCTGTTCGACGACGCCAAATAAGCGCCCGAATATGCAATTGAAAAGGGCGCTTCGCGGCGCCCTTTTTTGCACCGCACGCCTAGTGTGAAAAATAACTGGAAAAAGGCTTTTCCGCTGCTAGGGTGCAGGCCCGTTTTCCACCCCCGTTCTGAGGGCACCGTTTCCATGGCTTCTGCCACCGTTAAAGAATTCACCGTATTTGGGCTGCGCATGTGGCAACAAGTGGTGATTTGCCTTGTACTGGGCGTGATTACCGGCCTCGCCATGGGGCCCGATGCGGCGCAGTTCAAATTCCTCGGCACCATTTTCATCAACCTGATTAAAATGGTCGTGGTGCCGCTCATCTTCCTCGCGCTGGTTTCCGGCATCACCAGCATGGGCGACGGCGCCAATTTCCGCCGCGTGGGCCTGAAAGGCATCGGCGCATATTTCTGTACGGCGCTGGTCGCCGTGGTCATTGGCCTGCTCGCGGGCAACATCTTCCAGCCCGGCATCGGCATCACCGTCAATATCGAAGAATACGCTTCGCCCGACAAAGCCAGCGCCCCGACCCTTGGCGTGCAGGACTTCCTCATGAACCTGATCTCGACGAACATTTTCGAGTCGTTCGCCGAGGGGCATTTGCTGCAGGTCATCGTGTTCGCCGCCTTCTTCGGCATGACCATGAACATGATGGGCGAAAAATCCGCCAACGCGCGCGAGATTTTGCATGATTTCAGCCAGATCGTCTTCAAGATGATCGAATATATTGTGCGCTTAGCCCCCCTCGCCGTGTTCGGCTTCATGGCGTGGAGCGTGGGCACGCAGGGCGCGGAAATCGTGAAAGTGCTCATCAACCTCGTCATGGCAGTGCTCGCCGCCTGCGTGTTCCAATATGCCCTGTTCGGCCTGCTCATCTTCCTCGTGGCGCGGCTGAACCCGTTTATCTTCTACAAAAAGCTGGTCACCACCCAGCTCATGGCCTTCTCCACTTCGAGCAGCAAAGCGACCCTCACCACCGCCATGCGCGAGCTGCAAACCAAGCTTGGCGTATCGGAACAATCGACGCAGTTCCTGCTGCCACTCGGGGCCTGCATCAACATGGATGGCACGGCGATTTATCTCGGCATCTGCGCGCTGTTTTTCGCGCAGTTCTTCGGCATCGACCTGCAAATGGCCGATTATGCCGTGCTGCTGCTCACCTGCACGCTCGGCTCCATCGGCGCGGCGGGCATTCCCTCGGGCTCCATCATTTTCATGGGCATGGTATTGCATTCCGTCGGCCTGCCGATCGAGGGCATCGGCCTGCTGCTCGGCGTCGACCGCGTGCTCGATATGGTGCGCACCACCATCAACATCACCGGCGATTGCGCCATCACGCTGATGGTCGATGCCACCGAGAAGACGCTCGACAAAGACATCTATTATAGCGAGGTGTGATGGACACGCCGCTGCTCATGTGGGGGGTGTTCTTCGCGGTTGTCCTCGTCACCATGGTGATCGATCTCGGCCTGCTCAAGCGCGAGCGCGAACCGCTCACCGTAAAACAGGCGCTGGTGCGCAGCGTCGCGTTCTTCCTGCTGGCCATGGCGTTTAACGCCTTTGTGTTCCACGAGCGCGGGGCCGAAGCGGGCTCCGAATTCCTGATGGGCTACCTCATCGAGCTGTCGCTCAGCGTCGATAACCTGTTTGTGTTCCTGCTCATCTTCACCCATTTCGGCGTGCCGCGCCAATACCAGCACCGCGTGCTGCTGTGGGGCATCCTTGGTGCCATCCTCATGCGCGGCCTCATGATCTGGCTGGGCGATACGCTGATCGAGCGCTTCACCTGGATCATGTACCTGTTCGGCGGCTTCCTGGTGTTGACTGGCATGAAAATGCTGTTCGCGGCGGACGCCGAGCCGGATGTCGGCAACAACGTACTCATCCGCTTCATGCGCAGCCGCTTTCGCATCACCGAAGGCTTCCGTGAGGAACATTTCTTCGTCGTCGAGAACGGTCACCGCTTTATCACGCCGCTGTTCATGGTGCTGGTACTGATCGAAATTTCCGACCTGATTTTCGCCGTCGATTCCATTCCCGCCATCTTCGCCATCACCGATGATGGCTACATCATTTTCACCAGCAACATTTTCGCCATTCTTGGCCTGCGCTCGCTGTATTTCGCGCTGGCGGCGTTCATCCACCGCTTCGAATACCTGAAATTCGGACTATCGCTGATCCTGATTTTCATCGGCATCAAAATGCTCATCAACCACTATTTCCACCGCGCCATCATCAGCACCGAAGTGTCGCTGGCCGTGGTGGTCACGGTGCTCGCCATGTCGGTGATTATCTCGCTGGCAAAAACCCGCCGTCATCCCCATCACCATCATCGCGGCTGGATTCCCGGCTCCGCCCCCAAAGACTCGCAAAAGGCAGAATAATATGCGCTTCCCCATCCAGATTTTCCGCACCGTGCCCACCTTCGATTTTATCGGGCACCGCAAGATCGGCTTCGTGCTGACCTTCCTTGGCCTTGCGGCCACCGGCTTTTTTGTGGCCACCAAAGGCCTCAATTTCGGCATCGATTTCACCGGCGGGGTGGTGATGGAAGTGCGCACCGAGGCGCAGGCCGATGTCGGCAAAATGCGCCAGTTGCTGGAAGATGCCGACATGGGCGATGCCAGCTTGCAATCCATTGGCGACGGGCGCGACGTATTGATCCGCCTGAAGCCCAAGGCCGATGAGAACCAGAATAGCGTTGCCCAGCATGTGCGCGGCGTGCTGAGCGATGGCTACGGCGCGCAGGTCGATTACCTGCGTGTCGATTACGTGGGCCCGCAAGTGGGCGAGGAACTCATTCGTGGCTCAGCCTATGCGCTGGCCGCGGCGCTTGGCGGCATGATGCTGTACCTGTGGTTCCGTTTTGAGTGGCAATACGGGCTGGGCGGCATTCTCGCCCTTATGCACGATGCGATCCTCACGCTGGGCTTCTATGCTGTCACGCAGATCGAATTCAACCTCACCTCCATCGCCGCCATCCTCACGATCGTCGGCTACTCGATCAACGACTCGGTGGTGATTTACGACCGCGTGCGCGAGGATCTACGCAAATACAAAGTGCGCCCGCTGAAAGACGTGCTGAACCTCGCCATCAACGAGACGCTGGCACGCACCATCCTCACCGGTGGCACCGTGATCGCGGCGCTGGTGGGGCTCATCGGCTTCGGCGGCGAAGTGCTGTTCGGTTTCTCGGCGGCGATGGCGTTCGGCGTGGTGATCGGCACCTTCTCGTCGATCTTCGTATCGGCGACGATCCTGATCTACCTGCACCTGCGCGGAAATGAAGCAGGCCTTCCGGCGCGCGCATAGCCGCCCTGCCATTTTCACCGTTGCGCATGGCGGCATGCCATGCCATTGCTGGGCATCCTAGGAGATGCCCATGAAATTCCGCTACCTGCTCATCGCGCCACTACTGCTGCTGGCCACGGCCTGCGGCAGCAAATACCCCTTCCCGCCGCAATTCGTGAGCACGCAGGAAGTCTCCGAACGCAGTATTCCCGCCCCGCCGGAAAAGGGCTCCCGCGCGTATGACGCGGAAATCGTGCAGATCATCGCACTGCAAGCCACCCTCACCCCGGCCCAGTTGCAGGCGATCACCCATCAGGATGAAATCCGCCCGCAGGTGATGATCGAGCCGGTGCTCGGCACGCGCTACGACGAAGCGCAATACCCAGCCTTCTACACGCTGCTGCGCCACGCCGCGTCGGACGCATGGCGCATCCGCGATGAAACGGCGGATTACTGGAAATCGCCGCGCCCGTGGTATGCCGATCCCCGCGTCGCGTTACATGTCGAGCCAATCTACAGCTATGGCTACCCCAGCGGCCACACCACCACCTTCGGCGTATGGGCCTATGTGCTGGCCGATCTATTCCCACAGCATGCGCAGGCGTTTTTTGACCATGCATGGGGCGTGGCCGACAACCGCATCAAAGGCGGCGCGCATTTCCCGCATGACATCCAGGGCGGCAAACAACTCGCCGCCGCGATCTATGCACGCATGCAGCTGACGCCGGAATTCCGCAAGGAATTCGCCGCCGCGCAGGCCGAGCTACGCCAGTAGTTTCTCGGCGGCCTGCAGCTTAGCGATGCCGCGCGCAAGGTCGTCTTTGTTGCCGCAGAAGGTGAAGCGGATGTGCCAATCCTGCCCGGCAAGGCCGAGGCCCGGCGCGTAAAACGGCGTGCCCTGCACGGGGCAGATACCCACCACATACGCCAGGTAGCGCATCATGTCGTCCGGCGTGGTAATCATCATGCGGCCTGCCGCACGCTCGCCTTCGCTCAGGATCTCGGCACGGGCTTTTTCCGTGAAGGCGCTGGCGGGCACGGTTTTGCCCTGCAGCGGCGAGAAATCAATCCACGCATAGATGGTGCCTTGCGGCGCGTTGAGCTTCGCATGCGCGAGCGCCCCTACCCCGTCGATCACCATGCGGCGTTTTTCTTTCAGCTCGGCCACCGTGCGCTCGATGAACCCGTCGCCGTAATGCAGCGCGGCCATTACCTCTTCCTGCGCGATGCCGGAAATGCCGCCCGCTTCGGATTCGTTGAAGTTCTGCAGGCTCTCGAGCAGCGCTTTGTTTTTGGTTACCAGCCACCCCACGCGGCTGTCAGCCATGCCGTATTCCTTCGAGGCGGTGCGAATGACCGCCACGCGCCCGGCGGCGAAAAGCTGCTTCTCCAGCGGCCCGCGTTGCAGCACCTGCGTAATCACATACGGCGCATCGCGGAACACCAGCTTGCCATAGGGGTCGTCGAACACCACGGTGGTGGTGGTGGTTTTCTCAGCCACCACTTTCAGCAACGCTTCGCGCTCAGCAGCGTCGTAGTTCTCGCCGGTCGGGTTGCTCGGCGCGTTGATGAGGATAATCGCCGGGTTTTCATGCTGCGCCAGTGCAGCGCTGAGCTGCTCGGGGTCCATCAGCCCACGGCCCTGCGTATCGACCTCCACGATATGCGTGCCGGCGGGGAACACGTCGTAATTGGTCGGCCAGCCGGGCGCGGCCATCAGCACCACGGGGGCTTCCAGTTTTTCGAAATTGCGGAAAGAACCGGTGAGCGTACCCTTGCCCCCATGGCCGATGCGCACATCGGCACCGCTTGCTTCCATGCCGGTATCGCGCGTGAAATGGAACGCCGCGCAATCGCGCAGGCTCATCAGCCCGGCGGCGGGGGCGTAGCCGCGGCGCGCGTCGCCTTTGCGCAGGGCGAATTTGCTGTCGGCGGGGCTTTCGGCATGGGCGGCTTTCAGCTGTTGCACCCACTGGCCGATATCGTTTTCCTCGTGCGGCTTGGGGAACAGGTCGCCCAGCGTGAAGGTGATGACATCGACCCCCATCGCTTTCGCGCGTTCGGCCAGCTGGCCCGCGCCCATGGTCGGTGATCCGCGCACGCCACGCGGTTTGATAAAGACTTCGCTCGCCATAATGCCTCACTTTCGCGGCTTATCTAGCGCGCGCCGAGGGAAAGCTCAAGAGGCTGTTTAGCGCTGCGGTGCAGCACGCGAGGATGTGATCTCGTGAATGCCCGTGGTGAGTTTGGGCGTGGCCGGGGCCGCCTCGGGCGAAAGCCAGCTGGTGAGGAAGCTGAACAGCCCGGCCTGCACCGGCTGCGGTTTGGCATTAGGGTCGGTGGACGGCAGCGCAATGGTGCCGGATGCGGCCTGCGCGGCGCTGCGGTTTTTGAAATGCGAAAGCTGCGCAGGCGTCATGCGTTCGGCCATATACATGAAATCGCCCGGCCCGCCATAGGCCAGCTCGAAACTATAGTTGGGGTCGAGCCGCCCGGTTTTGTCGGTCACGATCGCGCTGTTCGTCACCCCCATGGTGGTATTGCGGTTGGCCTTCACGGCTTCTTCGTGGAAGCGTGGCGACGCATAGATGATCTGCGGCAGCCCGCGCGTGCCCATGTATTGCGATTCGACCGCCGCATACAGCACCGTGCCATCGGTATAGGGGTTGGCGAACAGGCGGTGTTCGCGCGTGAGGGCTTCGCGGTAGGGCACAGCCCCGCCCTGCCCCAGCCCCACCACCATGCCGGGCGGCAATTGCAGCGAGGAGTGTACCGTCATGTCGTCTTTCAACTGGTAGCGGATCAACCCCTGGTCGGTTTCAATCGCCACCTCGTAGGCCTTGCCCCACGGCTTGGCGAGCTGCACGCGCGCGACGCGGTATTCGGTGTGTTTCGTATCGACAGGTTTATCGGGCCGGAAGGCATCGGCGCGGATATTCTCGCCCTCGCAATAGGTGTGGGCGTTGTCATCGGCACAATCGCGCGAGAGCTTGCGCCATTTGGCCATGTGGAAATTGAACTTGTCGACATCCTGCGGGCGAAGTTTTTCAAGATCCGCGGCAATGTCGCGCTGCAAGGCGCGTGTGCCGTAGCTGCCGCCATGTTTTGCCATGGCAAAATTTTTGTCTTTGCTGAGTTCGGCGCTGGTCATGGCGGGGTAACGCTCATAACGCCCGGTGGTGATGGCATCGGCCTCAGCGAGGGTTTTCACCGTCACCGCCCAGCCGCGCTGCTCGCCCACATGGATGAACAAATCCATCATCTGCGGCAGGATGCGCGGATCGGCATTGGCCAGCCCCGGCTTCTCCACATATTCGCGGTACAGCATGCCCGCCACAATCGCGCGCGCGGCGGCGATATCGCCCTCGTGCCTGCCGGGGTGGTCGGCATAGGCGCGCGACTGTTTGGGGATGCCAGTGGCAGGTTGGTCGCCGCCACGCATGGGCTCCAGCATGCGGCCAATATGCTCGAAGAAGGCGCTGGGGGTTTTCAGCAGCGCGCGTGCCTGCGGCGACAGCGCCGCAATTTGCGCGGGCGGCACCTCGGGCAGGTAATCGTCGAAATAGATGGATTTCATGCCGAACAGCGTGCCGCCGCTCGGGGTGTGCACGTAGCCCTGCTCGAATTTGCCGATCACGACCTCGTCGATCATGTGCAGGATGGCGGCGCGTTTTGCTGCATCAATACCCATGCAGCCCATTTTACGCGCCGGGGCTTAACAATCGGTTAACCCGCGCGCCCATGAAAAAAGGGCCCCGAAGGGCCCTTTTCTGCTTAGCGCTGGTTATCCCAGCTGCGGGAAAGCTGCGAAAACCCACCCGGCGATGGCTGGGGGCTCGCCTGTCGGTTCTTCTGCTGGTTTTGCGGCTTAGGTTGCTTAGCATTGGCCATGGGAAAACTCCTTTGCTTTGCAGTAGCCGCGACTGTTGGGAGGGCTTCACCGACGCGGCTACCAAGGTGGAGGTGAAACCATACCAAGAACCTAGGAAGCCCCGCATCAAGGGGCCATCAGTTTTTTCCCTAGCGCTTCTGGCGCTTAAAGGGCAGCTCGGCAGGCAAGGCTTCCGGCGCGGTGGCCGCAGCTTTGGGCGCCTCGGCACCCGCCGCAGCGGGGGCCTCACTTTTCGCGGGTGCAGGCGTTTCCTGTTTCACCGGCTCGGGGGCGGGGGCGGGCTTGGGCTCGCCCCAGCCGCCACCCATCGCTTTGTAGAGCGTCACGGTCGCGGTCAAACGCTCGCGCTCGGCATCGATCGCATCGAGCTGGGCCTGATAGAAATAGCGCTGCGCATCCAGCAGTTCGAGATGGTTGGAATAGCCCGCGTCGTAACGCAGGCGGGTGACGCGCAGGGTTTCCTTGCGCGCATTCACCTGCCGCTTTTGGGCGGCGGTGCGCGCGGCGCTGGTTTGAATCGCATTCAGCGCATTCGATACCTCGCCGAACGCATTGCGCACCGTGCTTTCGTAGGTCAAGCGGGCCTGTTCGGCGCGGGCTTTTGCCGCGTCCTTATTGCCGCCAATGCGCCCCATATCGATAATCGGCCCGGCAACGGCCGCACCAAGGCTCCAGTTCTTGGCCGAGCTGCGCAACAACCGCTCGGTCTGCGACGAGTTCAGCCCCAGCAACGACGACAGGCTGAGCGTGGGGTAATAATCGGCCAGCGCCACCCCCACCTGTGCGTTCGCCGAAACATATTGCTGTTCCGAATACGTGATATCCGGGCGGCGTTGCAGCAGCGTCGATGGCGTATCGAGCGGCATGGCTGGCGGCACGGGTAATGCCCCCAGGTTTGCTGCGTGATCAACCGGCTTGTTGATGATTTCATCCGGCGAACGGCCCAACAGAATCGATAACGCATTGCTTTGGGCCAACCGGGCCTGCTGCAAGGTGGGCAACGCCGCTTCGGCGGTGGCCAGCTCGGCCTCGGCCTGGCGGTACGTCAGGCTATCGACCTGCCCGGCCTGGAATTGCTTGCGCTGGTAATCATAGCTTTCGCGGCGCGAGGTAATGGTGCGCTTGGTCACGCGAATTTGCTCGTCGAGCGCAAGCAGGTTGAAATAGCCGGTGGCAATATCGCTGGCGACGGCAAGGCGCACCGCGTCCGCGTTTGCTTTTTCGCTAAGCAGTTGGGCGCGCGCCGATTCGGTCGCGCGGCGCACACGGCCCCACAGATCGATCTCGTAATCCAGCACTGCCGATACGGTGAAATCGTTATACGGTTTGGGGGTAATCCGGCCAATGCCCCCGAAATTGCGCTCGGCGCTCACACCCGTGCGGGTCGCCCCGCCCTGATACGACAAGGTGGGGTAGAGGTCCGCTTCCGTGAGGCGCAGGGTTCCGCGCGCTTCGGCCACGCGGGCCGCCGCAATCGCGATATCGGCATTGGCTTTCTGCCCCTCTTCCTCAAGTGCGGTGAGAATGGGGTCGTTAAACAGCTTCCACCAATCGAGCGGCAGGGCTTCGCCCGCCGGCGCGGCAGCATCTTCCTTCCCCGTCCAGCTGGCAGGCATGTCCAGCTTGGTGGCTTCGTAATCCGGCCCGACTTTGCACGCAGTAATCGCGAGCATCAATGCTAACGGAAGCTTACGCATGGGGCGGCTCCTCGTGCGGCGGGTAATGGGGCGGTTCCTGCACGGGGTGGTTATGCACCACCTGCGCACGCTTGTGCTGGCGGCGTTCCGCAAGGTTCGTCACCAGAATATAGAAGGCCGGAACGAAGAAGATTGCAATCGCGGTTGCAGCCACCATCCCCCCGATCACGCCGGTACCGATTGAGTGGCGGCTGGCCGCCCCTGCGCCAGTGGAAATGGCGAGCGGCACGCAGCCCAGAATAAACGCAAGCGAGGTCATGACGATCGGCCGGAAGCGCAGGTGTGCTGCCTCAATCGCCGCTTCTTTCACGCTCTTGCCTTCTTTGCGCTGAATCACGGCGAATTCCACGATCAGGATCGCGTTCTTCGCGCCAAGGCCGATCAGCGTGAGCAGGCCGACCTGGAAATACACATCGTTGGTGAGGCCACGCATGTAGGTAGCCAGCAAAGCCCCGAACACAGCGAACGGCACCGCCGTGATGACCGCGATTGGCAGCGTCCAGCGCTCGTATTGCGCAGCAAGGATGAGGAACACCATCACCAGGCCGAAGATGAACGCGCTGCCACCGGCACCGCCCGCTTCTTTTTCCTGGTAAGCCTGCCCCGACCATGCGAGCGAATAGTTCTCCGGCATCACTTCGGCGACAAGTTCTTCCATGGCGGCGAGTGCCTGGCCCGAGCTGTAGCCCGGTGCAGGCCCACCCATGATTTTTGCCGCCGGGTAGATGTTGAAACGATCTACCAGATCGGGGCCGAGAATCCGTTTGAATGTCACCAGCGCGGTGAGCGGAATCATGTTCCCATCATCCGAGCGCACGAACACCTGCTTCAAATCTTCCGGCTTCTCGCGGAACTCCGATTCGCTGGAGAGGCTGACACGGAAAATCCGGCCTGAATAGGTGAAGTCGTTCACGTAATAGCTACCGAACGTACTTTGCATCGCAGCGAACACGCTGCTTACCGGCACGCCCAGCGCACGTGCTTTCGCGCGATCAAGGTCGATGTAATATTGCGGAATATTCGCTGCAATCGTGGTTTGGACCCCGGCCAGTTCCGGGCGCTTGGCGGCGGCAGCCACCAGTTTCTGCGCCATAGCGGCCACTTGCGCCGTGGTATCGCCGCCACGGCTTTGCAAATAACCTTCAAACCCACCTGTAAGGCTGATGCCGGTAATCGGCGGCGGCGCAAACGAGAGCACCATCGCTTCTTTCATGTCGGCGGCAATGCCCATAACCTTACCCGTAAAGGTTTTCGCGCTGTGCTCGGCCCCGGGGCGTTTTTCCCAGTCTTTAAGCACCACAAACGACGCGCCGGCGTTGGTACGCTGCGCCCCCGCCAGCAAGTCGAAGCCGGCGAACATGGTGATATGTTCCTGCTCCTCAAGCTTTTGCAATCGGGCGGTCAGTTCTTTGGTCACCGCTTCGGTACGGCTGAGCGACGCCCCCGGCAGCAGGATCGGCACGACAAGCACATAGCCCTGGTCTTCTTCCGGCACTAGCGAGCTTGGGACATGGCTGTAGAGCCCTGCCGTGAGCGCCAGCAGCCCGACAAAGAGAACGACCGCAACCATCGTGCGACGCACGAAGAACGTCACCCCACGCATATAGCCATGCGTCATGCGGTCGAACTGGCGGTTGAACCATGCGAAGAAGCCTTTGGGGTCTTCGCCGTGATGGTCTTTCAGGATCACCGCGCAGAGGGCGGGCGAAAGGGTGAGCGCCACGATACCGGAAATGATAACGGAGATCGCAATGGTAATCGCGAACTGGCGATACATCTCACCCGTCATGCCACCCATGAAGCCCACGGGCACGAACACCGCGCATAGCACCAACACGATCGCCACAATCGGCCCCGTCACTTCGCTCATGGCCTTGATGGCCGCTTCGCGCGGGCTCAGCCGCTCGGTGCGCATGATGCGCTCGACGTTTTCCAATACCACAATCGCATCGTCGACCACGATGCCGATGGCGAGCACGAGCCCGAACAGCGTCAGCAGGTTAATGGAGAACCCAAGCAGGTACATTCCCGCGAAGGTGCCCACCAGCGATACCGGCACGGCCAGCAGCGGAATGAGCGTCGCGCGGGCATTCTGCAGGAACAGGAACACCACGACGACCACCAGCACGATGGCCTCCATGAAGGTTTTTACCACCTCGTGGATCGACACGTTCACGAAGCGCGTCGTGTCAAACGGCACGCCGTAGGAAATGCCATCGGGGAAGCGTTTGGAAAGCTTTTCCATCACTTCGTTGACCTGTTTGGTCACCTCGATGGCGTTGGCCCCCGGCTGCTGGCTTACGCGGATAATCACCGCCGATTTGCCGTTATAAATACCACGGAAACCATAATCCTGCGCGCCGAGCTCGATGCGCGCCACGTCTTTCAGGCGCAGGGTCGCGCCGCTATTATCGGCCTTCAGGATGATTTCCTCAAACTGCTTGGGATCCACCATGCGGCCCTGCGTGATGGCCGTGTAGGTGAATGCCTGCGGATTTTTCATAGGCGCCTGGCCGAAGGCACCGGCGGCGAATTGCGAATTCTGCTCCTGAATGGCAGCAGCCACGTCGCTCGGCGTCAGCTTATATTGCGCGAGCTTATCGGGGCGCAGCCAGACGCGCATCGAGTAATCCTGCGTACCGATCAGCGAGGCATCGCCCACACCCGGCACACGGCGCACTTCGTCGAGCACGTTCAGCAGCGCATAGTTACTCACGAAAATCGGGTCGTAGCGGCCATTGGGCGAATACATCACAATCGCCATGAGGATCGCGGCGGAGCGTTTCTGCACCGTCACGCCCTGGCGACGCACCTCTTCCGGCAGGCGCGCCAGCGCCGATTGCACACGGTTGTTCACGTCGATCGTCGCCTGATCGGGATCGGTGCCGATGGTGAAGGTCACCGTGAGCCCCATGCTGCCCGAGTTGGCGCTCGACGATTTCATGTACATCATGTTCGGCACGCCGTTGATCTGCTGCTCGAGCGGTGCCGCAACGGTATTTGCGATCACCTCGGCCGAGGCACCGGGGTAGTTGGCCTGCACCTGCACGTCGGGCGGAATGATTTCCGGGTATTGCGAAATCGGCAGGATTTGCATGGCCACCAACCCGGCAAGGGTAATGACGATGGAAATCACCGAGGCGAAAACGGGCCGTTCGATGAAGAATTTGGAGAACATGCGTTATTCCTTCGCGGCAGCCGGTTTTTCTTCAGCGGGGGCTTTGGGGGCATCGCCTTCTGCAGCAGGCGGTGTCTGGCCACACGGTTGCTCCGGCGTTTCCACACAGACCGGCGCATCGGGGCGGGCTTTGATCATGCCCTCCACAATCACGCGGTCACCGGGCTGAAGGCCTTTGGTGACAATCTGCTGGCCCTGATTCAAAAGGCCCAGCTCAACCGGCGTTATCACTGCCTTGTTTTCGGCATTCACGGTGTAGACGAACATCCCCATCGGCCCTTGCATCAAGGCTTTCTCGGGCACCGCCGTCACCTGCCGGGCGGTTAGGCCCTTCACCCGGGCGCGCACAAACTGGCCCGGAATGATGCTGCTATCCGCGTTATTAACGACGGCACGGGCTTTCACCGTGCCCGTGACAGGATCGACGAAGCTATCGGTGAAGCGGATTTTTGCTTCCGTGGGATAGGTCGTGCCATCGGTAAAGACGATCTGCACGTTCAACATCTTGTCGTCGGGTAGCAGCATGCTGCCATCGGCCACGCTGCGGCGTTGCAACATGGCATCGGCATCGGGGTAAGAGAATTCGACATAAATGGGGTCAAGCTGCGTAACGCGGGTAAGCACGCTGCTATCGGCCACGACCACGTTGCCTTCCGAGAAGCCTTCTTCACTGGTGAAGCCACTGATGGGTGAGCGCACGGTCGTGTAGGCGAGGTTGATTTCCGCCGTTTCCACCTGCGCCTTGGATTCGCCGTAGAGCGCCTGCGCCGTATCATACTCGCGCTGGCTGAGGGCTTTGCCCGCCATCAGCTTTCGTGCACGGCCCCAATCACGTTCGGCCTGCCCATAGGTGGCCTTGGCCTGTGCCAGTGCGGCATAGTACGGGCGCGGGTCGATCTGGAACAGCGTATCGCCGCGTTTTACAAAGGAGCCTTCTTCATAGAAGCGCTTATCGATTACCCCGGAAACGCGCGGACGGATTTCCACTTCGCGCGAGCCGGTCAGGCGTGCCGAATAATCAAACACCAGCGGTAAATCCGTGACTTGCACTTCCTGAACACCCACCGCGGCGGGCGGCGGAGTGGGAGCTGCAGGCGGCTTGGCGGTGAAATGGCCATAGGCCCAATAGGCAATCAGGGCCACAACCACCAGCACAATGAGCGGGCGCAGGGGGAACCGTGAACGACGGGGACGATATTCAGCCATAAAGGATCTTTCACACCAGGATTTTTTTACTGACTTTATACATACATGGGTGTATGTATGCAAGGAATGAGTTGCACCGCAACATATTAAATCGAGAACGCACTGTTTCATGGCCCGCCGCACAAAAGAAGATGCCGAAAAGACACGCGAAGCCCTGCTGGACGCCGCGGAGCGCGTGTTTCTCCGCCATGGATTCGTCGCCGCAACGCTGAACGAAATAGCCAAGGAAGCCGGGGTTACCCGCGGTGCCCTCTATTGGCATTTTGCCGATAAGTTGGCCATTTTCATTGCCATGAACGAGCGCGTCAAATCGCCGATGGATGCGCTGTTTGCCGAACTCACCGGCGGCCCCGACCCGGTCGCTGGGCTGGAGGCCATGTCGGTCAGCGTGCTGCGCGATTTCGCCCGCGATGAACACACCCGCAACGTCATCGCCATCAGCCGTTTACGTGTCGAGGAAGGCACGCCCGATGACGCCGCCCTGATTAAAGAAGTGCGCGAGAAACACGCGCAGGTGCATGCTAAATTCGAGCGCGTATTTGCGCAGGCCAAGCTCGCGCCCGGCATGACCGCCCCACTGGCCGCGCAGGCCTTGCACATGTATTTCTCGGGCATCATTGCCGAGCAATTGCTAACCCCCAATTTCGCCCAGCTTACCAAGGACGCGCCATTACTGATGCGCTGCTTCTTCGATGGCTTGCTGGCCTGAAACGCACCATTTCCTACTGGCATTTTATGCCGCATTTGTTACTGCATCGGCATCTGATAGGAGAGTCCGATGCGCCGCCTTGCTTTCATTGCCGCCAGCCTGTTTGCCACCCATAGCTACGCCATGAGCGTCGAGGTCGAAAACATCCATGACGGCGACCCGATTCCCATGAAACATGCGTTCTGCGAGGCAACGCCGAACGGCAAAAGCACGCAGGGCGAAAACATACGCCCGACCATTCGCTGGAGCGGTGCGCCGGAGGGCACGAAATCCTTCCTTGTCGTCGTGCGCGATCTTGATGTGCCGGTCGATTTCACCAATGCTGGCAAAGAGGGCAAAACCGTCGCGAACGATGCGCCGCGCCGCCCGGCCTTCTATCACTGGGGCGTGGCCGATGTGCCGGCAGGCCGCAGCAGCCTTCCCGGTGGTGCCGCCGATAGCCCTGCCGGCGTCGGCACCGCCTACATCACCGACATGGCCTCGTATGTCGGCCACCCCAGCAACTATGGCGGCCCCTGCCCGCCCTGGAACGACGAGCGCCTGCACCATTATGAATACATGGTGAATGCGCTGGATGTGGAAACGCTGAAACTACCCGACGCCGCCACCGTAGGCGATGCCGAAAAAGCCGCCGCGAAACACACGCTCGCCAGTGCCAAAGTCACCGGCACCTACACGCTCAACCAAGCGTTAATGAAATAGCGCCGCGCCTACCAGCTGCCGGTATTGGGCATGCTCGCCCATGGCTCCTGCACAGGCAGGCGCTCGCCCGCTTGCAATAGTTCGATGGAGATACCCTCCGGCGAACGGATGAATGCCATATGCCCATCGCGCGGCGGGCGGTTAATGGTCACCCCCGCCTCCATCAGTTTCTGGCAGAGCGCGTAAATGTTAGGCACCTCATAGGCCACATGGCCGAAATTGCGGCCACCGCTATAATCCTCGCGGTCCCAATTATACGTCAGCTCCAGCTCCGGCGATTTGCTGGTGCCGGTATCGTCGCCGGGGGCCGCAAGATAGACCAGCGTGAATCGCCCCTTGTCGCTTTCCATGCGGCGCACTTCGCGCAGACCAAGTTTGTCGCAGTAAAAATCCAACGCCGCATCGAGATCGGTGACCCGCACCATGGTGTGAAGAAAGCGCATGGCTATGCTCCCAATTGCGCGGCATGGTGCCGCAAGTGATCGTCGATAAATGTCTGGATGAAGAAATAACCGTGGTCGTAGCCTTCGTGGAAGCGCAGCTGCAGCGGCTGCCCCACCTTCGCGCACGCCTCGCGGAAGGCTTCGGGATTCAGCCGACCCTCCTGATAGGCCGAATCAGCGAGCCCCTGGTCGATCAGAATTGGTGGCAAATCGCCCGCCGAATGCGCCATGATTTCGCTCGCGTCATAGGCCATCCAATGCGCACGCTCCGGCCCGAGATAGCGGGTCAATGCCTGCGGCCCCCAGCCATCTTCGCTTGGGCGGCAAATGGGCGCGAACGCCGAGATGGACTCAAAAAGCTGCCGGTTGCGCTGGCCGATCACCAGCGCGCCATGCCCGCCCATCGAATGGCCGAACAGCCCAAAGCGGCGGATATGGAACGCCTCGCGCACCAGCGCCGGCAGCTCTTCCGCCACGTAGCTATACATGTGGTAGTGGCGGTTCCACGGCGCTTCGGTCGCATCCACATAAAAGCCCGCCCCCTTGCCCAGCGAGATGCTCGCATCGTCGGGCACCTCATCGCCGCGCGGCGAGGTGTCGGGCGCGATGATGGTGAGCCCCAGCGCATTCGCGGTGCGATAGGCCCCGGCCTTCACGGTGAAATTCTCCTCGGTGCAGGTGAGGCCCGAGAGATAAACCAAGCCAATCCCGCTGGGCTTTTCCGGCATAAACGCGGTGAAGCGCATGTCGCATTTGGTGCTGTGGCTGGCGTGGCGGTAATAGCCGAGCGTGCCGCCGAAACAACGATGTTGCGAAAGCGTTTCCATTAATACACCACTACGCTGCGAATGCTCTCACCGTGATGCATCAAATCGAACGCGCGGTTGATGTCTTCAAGCGGCATGGTGTGCGTAATCAGCGAGTCGATATCGATCTTGCCGTCCATGTACCAATCGACAATCTTCGGCACATCCGTGCGTCCGCGCGCGCCACCAAAGGCCGAGCCGCGCCACACGCGCCCGGTGACCAGCTGGAAGGGCCGCGTGGAAATCTCCTGCCCTGCCCCGGCCACGCCGATAATCACGCTCTCGCCCCAGCCTTTGTGGCAGCATTCCAGCGCCTGGCGCATGGTCGTGGTGTTGCCGATGCACTCGAACGAATAATCCGCCCCGCCTTTGGTGATGTCGACAATCGCTTCCACGATGTTCGGCACCTCTTTGGGGTTAATAAAATGGGTCATGCCGAACTTTTTCGCGATCTCGATACGCGCGGGGTTAATATCGACCCCCACAATCATATCGGCCCCCACCATGCGCGCGCCCTGAATCACATTCAGGCCAATGCCACCAAGGCCGAACACGACCACTTTGCTGCCCGGCTCCACCTTCGCGTCGAACACCACGGCACCCACGCCGGTAGTCACCCCGCAGCCGATATAACAAATCTTGTCGAACGGCGCGTCCTCGCGCACTTTGGCGAGGGCGATTTCCGGCAGCACCGTGTAATTGCTGAACGTCGAGCAGCCCATGTAATGCAGGATCGGCGTGCCATCGAGCGAGAAGCGCGAGGTGCCGTCGGGCATCAGCCCGCGCCCCTGCGTCGGGCGAATCTTCTGGCACAGATTGGTTTTGGGGTGCAGGCAATATTCGCACTCGCGGCATTCCGGCGTGTAAAGCGGAATCACATGGTCGCCCTTCTTCAGGCTGGTCACGCCCGCGCCCACTTCCACCACCACCCCCGCGCCTTCATGGCCGAGGATGGCCGGAAACGCCCCTTCCGGGTCGTCGCCGCTCAGGGTGAATGCATCGGTGTGGCAGACGCCGGTGGCCTTGACCTCGACCAGCACTTCGCCCGCCTGCGGGCCTTGCAGCTCCACGGTTTCGATGGAAAGGGGTTTGCCTGCGCCGAAGGCAACAGCGGCTTTGGTTTTCATGGTGCGAGTCTCCTGTTTTCCCGCACCCTAGCGCGCCGCCCCCCCAGCGCAACCAAAAACCATTGAAGGAAACAAAGCATTCCCTTACACACCAATCACCCATGCGGATGGGTGGCCGAGTGGTTTAAGGCAGCAGTCTTGAAAACCGGTGAAACGGAGTGCGTAAATTAGCCCCGCAAAGGGCGCGGATATGGATGGGTGGCCGAGTGGTTTAAGGCAGCAGTCTTGAAAACTGCCGAGGTGCAAGCCTCCGTGAGTTCGAATCTCACCCCATCCGCCAGTCCTTCAGTTACAAATAGAGAGAACGTCCCTCAGGACCGCCAGTAACTGCCACGTTTAGCGAGCATTCAACTCTCCTGAATCAGGGCCGCTCTCGGCTTTTTCTCTCTTCAGAGAGCCATTTCTCTCAGGGGGTCTTTCCTGAGCCCGCCAAGGATAGTTGAAAATAATATTCAAAAACAATGGGCGCGATTTGCCGTGTTCTTTCCCTTCGGATGGTAGGCAGTTGAGTTTTGAACCGGCTGAGGTAAGAGTAACTAAACCAATATGTATGCCACCGGGGGGGATT
Source organism: Rickettsiales bacterium (assembly GCA_044341105.1). Lineage (GTDB taxonomy): Bacteria > Pseudomonadota > Alphaproteobacteria > Rickettsiales > UBA3002 > QFOX01. The sequence continues at coordinate 42,957 of JBIISI010000002.1, forward strand.
CTATGTCGCAGCCAATGCATAAGCTTTTTAACCGCGCTCGCTTAGATGATCGCCAAGTCAACGAACTGCTTGGGCTATCACACGGGATCATCGCCGATGGTAAAGTGAGCATGGAAGAAGCGCAGTACCTTCAAAAATGGCTGGTCGCTAATACGGCGGTGAAGGATAATCCACTGGTTGCCAATTTGCTGCTCCGTGTGAACGATATGCTGTCCGACAATGAGTTGGACCCAGAGGAAGCACAGGAGTTGTTTGAGACCCTCCGCAACTTCTCTGGCGGGGATTTTGAAATCGGCGAACTGCTGAAGTCCACGAGCCTGCCGTTTGACAAGCCACAGCCCGACATCTCCTTCGAGAAAACCAACTTCTGCTTTACCGGCACGTTTGCTTACGGCACGCGCAAGCATTGCGAAGATGCTGTGATCTCACGCGGAGCGACTGCAGGCTCACTTACGGCAAAAACCAGCTATTTGGTCATCGGCGTGTATGCGACCGACAGTTGGGCGCACTCTTCATATGGTCGCAAAATTGAAAAAGCCGTGGCCATGAAAGCAAAGGACTCCCATATCTGCATCGTTGGCGAACAGCACTGGGCTGGCTTCTTGAACTAAACTAGCTCGATCAGCCTGCGCTGATCATCCCAAACGTAGCCGACCTGTATCAGCTCCGCGAGCGTCACATAGTTGGGGCATTTGCCATCGAGGATTGCCTCGATCACGTCCGGCGCAAGGAGCGTCAGCTTCATTACCTTGGAAACATAAGGGCTGCTGAGGCCTTCCTTTTTGCTGATTGTATCGTGCGAGAGGCTGGGATCGTTCTCCATTATCGCCTGCCAATGAAATGCGCGGCCCAGCGCCTTCAGGATATTGGACTCGGATACGCTCGGTGGCGTTGGCTGCTGCGTTGGTGCGACCAGATATTTCCTGCCCCCATGGTTGCTTGCCATCCTATGATTTCCTTTCACTAATCAATGGTTTTACCGAATGAAGAGTCATGCACATTTTATCTGTGCCGAAAGAGGGAAAATGGCCATAAACTAGCGAGAGTTGGCTATCCGCCTCTGATTCCTCTGATTGATTGATAGCCGACATATACAGTGCTGATGCCAAACCGCTTCTGTCAGCACCGCCCTGGCAATGTATCAGCAATGGCTTTGGGGCGTTGCGCATGACAGCTATTAGCTCTGTCGTTTGTCCATAAGTAAGCCCCCGTTTTGCACTCATTCTAAAATTAAGGTGCTTCACGTTAGCAGCTTTGGCTTCGGCCACTTCATTGTCGTACCAATCTGTGCCGGTGTTATCGCCGCGCAAATTCAATACAGATTTGATGCCATACTTCTGAACAACCTCGGTCAATTCGCCAGGTTCTAATTGGCCAGAGCGATATAATTTATCAGGAATCACCTCATGATAATTATCGCTCAGGTAAAAACTGCCAACATACAGGGTGAGGATTGCTAGCGCAGAGGCACCGAGTTGGAATATTCGATTTTTTAGAATCGGCCTCACAAGAACAAATAAAAACTTCATTGCGCGGATACCAAGCTTTTATCGGTTAAGATTCTATGCCGCTTCAGGGTACTGATTCCGGCGGCTGTAATGCCAACCAGTGCCATTGCCAAAACTAAAAAACCGATATGTAGCCAGTGGCCTGCTAGCGCAGTGCCGAAATGCTCATATATTTCTACAAGGCATAATGTGACCGCAGTGGAAGCGAACGTAGAGTAATCCTTTAGGAAAATACGCCGCCAATTGAAATACATGCCTGCACGGGCTTGCCTGAACTGAGTAATACGCGGAATCCAACGTGGCACGTCTTTGCAGTAATCCGCATAAGCATCGCCAAATTTGTTCTGTAGGTAATTCTCCTCAGCATAGATGATGCACTGGTAAATAAACATATACAAGCTGATGCCCGCTACGATGACGAGTGGATCTCCGTGCATGACGAATACCCCTGCGTAAATAAGCATATTGCCGAAATAGAGGGGGTTTCTGCACAATGAGAACATGCCTTGCGTTACAAGGTTCTCTGCATAAACTTTCTTATTGAGCCCGCCACGCTTGATGTAAGCAAAGCCAATAACTACGCCCCGCACGGCTAAGCCAGCAAGGGCCAAGCCAATGCCAATAGTTTCCTTGAAGTGAGCAAGTGCGCTGTTGCCAAACAACTCTGCAGGAGGAATGGCGATGGCAAACAATGCCAGGATGATGAAAGGAAAGAGTTTGTTGCGATAACGGAAAAGGAAGTTACCGATCAGAATCATGGATTTTTTCATTGCACACCTACTTTACAGCGATAATTCCGCAGAAATTATACCAGCGAAAGAAAACCTCGGTGCTGCGGAACCCGGTATCTTTTAATAATTGGATATTTTCTTCCAAACGGTATGGAATAAGCACGTTTTCTAAAGCTTCGCGCTTCTTAGCGATTTCAGTTTCCGAATAACCGTTACGCTTTTTGAATTCGTAATAATGCTCGATATAAAGCCGGTTAAAAATAGCCTCTTCACAGGTCAATTTCTCTATCAGCAGAATGCAGCCCTGATGTTGCAAGCCGGAGTAAATAGACTTCATAACGCGTTCACGGTGCAACGGACGTACAAACTGCAAGGTTAGCAGCATGGTGACGACGCTGGCATTTTCGATGGAGAAGTGTCCGTTTAGATCAGCTTCCTGTAATTCAATTTTTCTGCCGCACTGTGCTGCATCTAACTTGACTTGCGCTTTTGCCAGCATCTCAGGAGCATTATCTACACCAATAAACTGCACATCCGGTGCTATCAGTTCATCGAGTGCTAGCAATGTTGTCGCCGTAGAACAGCCAATATCGTATAGGTTTGTTCCGGGCTTTGCAAAATCTCTAGCAAGCTCACAAACTTGGCGCTGCATTTCTTCATAGTAAGGAACAGACCTGCTCACCATGTCATCGAAAACATCGGCAACGGTGGCGTTGAAAGCAAAGTCTGCTACAGGGTGATTTTTTTCACTAAAGACTGCGTCTTTTAGTTCCCGGCTTAGTTTGAGAGTTGAGTTACCATTCATAAGGCCTCTGAGTTTCTATTTATTATTTCGTTATTTTTACGTTTTTTCTTTTGTTTGTTGTGCGGGTTAGGTTCCTTCTTTTTTTAATTTACTGGTAAGCCCAGCACCATTTTGTAACGCTTATCGACACTCTCATGTAGATTGAGCGCCAACTGGTGATCGAATGATGTCGTGGAAAGGTGCATCATCTCTTGCTCTAAGGTAACGTTGTTGCCGTTCGGCTTCGTTTCATAGGTTTCTTGGCGCGGAATAACTGCGTAGTAAGGTGCGCTTAGATTGCTAGTTGTGGCTAAATGCGATGCATTCGTGCGTGTCATAAGTAGGCGCTGATTTTCTTCCACCATTTGATTGAAGTCAGGTGCCTGCACGTCTTTCGCTTTAAAACCTGGGGTGTCGACGTTGGCAATATTCTGTGCAAGCACCGACACGCGCTGAGAACTGTAGCGCATTTTCTGGTCTATCATTTCTGTAAAAGCAGACTCAAGAAACCCCATGTCATTACTCCTTAGATAAGGGCATCACATTGCTCATTTTCTTAGAGACAGTCGTGACCTGCTCTTGAAGCAGCTTGCAATATTCTGCGACATGCTCCTGCAATTGTGCGGTGATCTTGCGGCTTGCATCAACGCAGTTCTCAATGGATTGCTGTGTTATTTTTTGGTGCAGCTCAAAGGCAGCATTGACCGTATGGCATTGTACTGTTTCCTGAGGAATGGCGATAATCTGAGAAAAAGAACGATTGCCGCTATCGTTGAGGCCTGAAGAGATGGCACACAAGGTTCGTACCGTTCCGCCGTAATAATCGGTGGCAGCTTGTACAGCCTCGCTTTGCAATTCAATAGTGGTTGCCAGCAATTTATTGCAGAGGTCTAGGGGATTTTGAAAAGCGCTGACATCAGATAAGTGGTCTGACTGGCGTTTTCCGGTATTTTTTGGGGTGGCATGAGAGAAAGAATTATCTGTCGCCACTTTTTTTACGGCCTGATTCATGGTGCGATTCTCCATTAAAAGGTTGATAGGAAATGGGGACAAGACCGGCTGCCCCTATTGTCGAAGACTTTGGCCACTTTCGCGGTGCATGCGGAATCTCCGATGAGCGGTTCGTCTTCGACAAAGACTTGATCGTGCCGTTCCAGATTCAGTTTGGTGGAGCTACTATTCATGGGAAACCTCACCAATATGCTGAGCGGGATGCGGATTCGGCGCGGGTGCTAGCTCGCGGCCCATCCGGAACCGATGGTAAAGGGCGGGCAACACCAGAAGGGTCAGGATGGTGGCAGTAATGAGGCCACCAATCACCACGGTGGCTAAGGGCTTTTGCACCTCAGCCCCGGCACCGCTGGCGATGGCCATCGGTACAAAACCAAGCGAGGCAACCAAAGCGGTCATGAGAACAGGCCGCAAACGCGATAGCGCCCCTTCTCGCACGGCTTGTTCGCCGGGCAACCCTTCCCGCACCAGCTGGTTGATGCGGTTAATGAGCACCAAACCGTTAAGCACCGCCACGCCAGAGAGGGCAATGAGGCCAACGGCTGCTGAGATAGAGAACGGCATGCCGCGTAGCCACAAGGCTAGGATGCCGCCTGTGAGTGCCAACGGCACTCCACTGAACACCAACAATGCCTGCTTCGTTGATTTCAGTGCTGTGTACAGTAGCAAGAAGATCATGAAGAAGCAGATCGGCACTACTACCATCAGGCGTGCGGTTGCTTCCTGCAGGTTTTTGAACTGCCCGCCCCATTCCAACCAGTAGCCGGGTGGCACTTTCACCTGAGCGTCAATCTTCTCCTGAGCATCGGCCACGAACGAGCCAATATCGCGTCCGCGCACGTTGACTTGAACCACCATGCGACGCTTGCCGTTTTCGCGGCTGACCTGGTTAGGCCCTTCGGTGACAGTTAGCGTCGCCACTTCTTTCAATGGAACATGGCGTGGACGCGTGTGCTGTGTATTGGCCGCAGCGTCGTAGTCAGTCTCGGGTAAAAGAATCGGCAGATTGTTAAGGGCAGCTATATTCTCGCGCACGTTATCGGGTAACCTCACCACAAGGTTAAACCGCTTGTCGCCTTCGAAAATAAAACCGGAAGGACGGCCACCGATAGCAATAGCCACCACGTTGAGCACGTCACCCGTGTTCATGCCGTAACGTGCAATCACTTCCTTATTTAGTTTCACCTCCAGCATTGGAAGACCCGAAACTTGCTCGGTCTTCACGTCCTCAGCACCCTCCACTTGGTTAAGGATGGCCGCGATCTGGTTGGCGGTCCGCTCCATCACTGCGAAATCTTCCCCGAAGACCTTTACCGCCACATCGCTCCGCACCCCTGAAATCAATTCATTGAACCGCATCTGAATGGGTTGCGTGAACTCATAATTGTTACCGGGAAGCTTCATCACGGCACTGCTGATGCGTTCGATCAGGTCATTTTTCGCAAGCTCCGGATTCGGCCATTTCTCGCGCGGTTTGAAGATTACGAACGTATCGGATGCGTTCGGGGGCATCGGATCAGATGCCATTTCCGCAGTACCGGTTTTGGAGAACACGAAATCCACTTCCGGGAAAGAACTGACCGTTTTTTCAACATCAAACTGCATCGCTTGCGATTGGCTGAGTGACGTAGATGGAATCCGAATCGCCTGCATGGCGATATCTTTCTCGTCCAGCGAGGGAATGAATTCCCGTCCTAGGATCATGAATACCAGCATGGCCGCAGCAAAACTTATCAGAGCGCTGAAAATCATGAGCCCAGGACGGCGCAAGGCGAAATCGAGGCGCGGCGCATACCAGCGCTTGGCCCCGGTGATGATACGCCCCTCTTTTTCTTCAACCTTGCCAGTTACTACCAGTGCGAGCAGGGCGGGAACAAAAGTCAGTGACAGCACGAAGGCGGCGACCAGCGCAATGATGACTGTCATCGCCATCGGCTCAAACATCTTGCCTTCCACGCCGGTGAAGGTCAGGAGCGGCACATACACCATGATAATGATGGCTTGGCCAAATACGGTTGGCTCGATCATTTCCTTGGCAGCTAGCATGACCTCATGCAGGCGCTCCTGAACAGTCAGCAAGCGTTTTTCATGATGTTGCCTTTCAGCTAAGCGACGTAGGCAGTTTTCGGTAATGATTACCGCCCCATCTACAATCAGACCAAAATCCAACGCTCCCAAACTCATCAAATTGCCACTGATGCCTGCGCGCACCATGCCTGTGGCCGTCATCAACATGGCCAACGGGATTACCATGGCTGTAATGAGTGCCGCACGGATATTACCAAGCAGCAAGAAGAGTACGACGATGACCAGTAATGCGCCTTCGATCAGATTTTTCTGCACCGTCGCAATAGTGCTATTTACCAGCTTAGTGCGGTTTAGTACCGTCTTGGTGTTGATATCGGGCGGCAGCGATTTGCGAATTTCCTTCAGTTTTGCATCCACCGCTTCCGATACAGTGCGGCTATTTTCACCGATCAGCATTAATGCGGTGCCAACTACGACCTCGTTGCCGTTCTCTGATGCACTGCCTGTGCGAAGTTCCTTACCGATAGAGATATCTGCTACATTACGCAGAAAAATGGGAATACCGCCCCGATTGGCGATAACGATATTGCCGATATCGTCCATGGTTTTAATACGACCATCGGCACGTGCAACATAGGCCTCGCCATTACGTTCAATGAAACCTGCCCCAATGCTGTTGTTGTTGGATTCCAGCACTGCCACCAGTTCGGCAAACGACAAATTATAAGCGAGCAGCTTTTCAGGGTTGGGGGCAACATGGTATTGCTTCACGTAGCCGCCGATGGCATCTACTCCAGCAACACCCGGAACCGCTTTTAACTGAGGACGAATGATCCAGTCCTGCACGGTGCGCAGGAAGGTTGCAAATTCATGGGGTTCTCGCAAGCGCTGGCCTTCCGGCGTCATGTAACTGCCATCGCTCTGCCAGCCGGGTTGGCCATCGTTGGTTTTTGCATCTTTACCGCCAACATGCTCGTATTCTACGGTCCACATGTAAATCTCGCCTAGGCCGGTAGAAATGGCCCCGAGAGTTGGGTCGGCACCATCCGGCAAAGTATCACGCGCCTGTGCGATGCGTTCGCCGACTTGCTGGCGTGCGAAATAAATGTCAGTGTCCTCGGTAAACACCGCTGTAATTTGCGAGAAGCCATTGCGTGAAAGCGACCGCGTGCTTTCCAGGCCGGGAATGCCAGCCAGTGCTGTTTCCAGTGGGAACGTGACTTGTTGTTCGATCTCGACCGGCGAGTAGGCCGGTGCGACTGTCATGATCTGCACTTGGTTGTTGGTAATATCTGGCACGGCATCGATTGGCAGGCGTGTCAGCGAAACAATGCCGATGCCTGCGACCGCTAATGTTAGCAACGCCACCAGCATGCGCTGGCGTAAGGAAAACTCAAGAATACGAGAAATCATTTCTCTGCCCCGTTATGGTAATTGTATCATGATAGGAAATGTCCCCGCGTCCCGCATGGCGCACACGGCCTCAAGCAGAATCAGAAGAAGGACAAAAAATAAGGCATCGCGCATCGTGTACAGAACGAGATCCGGTCTTACGAGAATCTCATCCGGCTTCTTCCAAAGCGAGAATGATGGAATCCAGCGTGGCACGTTCTGACAATAACGGCGGTAATCTTCGCCAAACCGGTCTTGCAGGAAAGCTTCTTCTTTCATCACGGTGTAGATGTGCAGGAAGAAGAAACTCGCAGCTAATAAGACGGTCAGAACAAGGCTCCCGGTGATCAGGCCAAGCCCAGTAACGGCAAAGAATGAGCCAACATACAGCGGATTGCGCACGATGGAGTACGGCCCCTCTGTCACAAGCACGGCATTCTTACGACCGCCTGAATAAAGCGATGTGTAAACCCGTATCAGGATGCCCACAACAACCAGCGCATCACCTATGGCAGGAAGTAATGCATGCGCCATGCTTGGATTTGGCCAGATCGGCGCGGTTACGAGAATAAAAGGCGCGCAGAAAATAAGCAGGATTTTTGCAATCTTGGTTCGAGCCTTAAAGAGTTTTTGATGATTGTTTGCAGCGATCATCATGTTAGTCCTCATGCCCTGCACCAGCTTTGGAGATATCGGCCTTCACCAAGAAGCTGTTTTTGCTGACGACCTCGACTCCAGCACTCAGGCCTTCAGTGATTTCGGTCGATTTAGCATCAGCAAGCCCTAGCGTTACTGGCACGGCACGATAGTGGGTGCCTTCCCGCACAAACACGACCTCTTTGCCTTCAAACCGCTGTATCGCAATTGTCGGCACGGCAAGGTTCACAGGCTGCGCCCGCACCACGGCATCGCCTTGCACCGTCATGCCTGCACGCCACTGCCCGGAACTATTATCGAGGGTTGCACGCGCAACGATGGTTTGGCTTGATGCTTCCGCCATAGGCTGGATCGTATCAAGCACGCTATCAGCAGTAAGTTTGCCGTCTAGCGTGCGCAGTTGAATGGCCTGTCCTTGCTGAATGGCTGGCATATCTGCCGCAAACACGAAGAATTCGACCCAAAGTTTTGAGAGGTCAGCCACCGTAAACACTGGAATATCCGCTGCGGTATCCCCCACGCTGATATTACGCTCAAGCACCACACCGTTCAGCGGTGAAGGCACAGCATAGACTTGCAGGCTGTCGTTGCTTTCTACTGTGGCGAGTTTCTCGCCGCGCTTTACTGGCTCACCCACTTGCTTGAAGACTCCACGCACCACACCGGGGAAACGGGCTTTTACTGCTGCTGAGCGATTCTGATCGAGAATCACGCGGCCTGTAAGCTGTACGGTCTCTCGAATATCGCCGGGACCAACAACGATCGTTTCAATGCCCGCAGCCTGCGCCGCTTCAGCAGTAATTTCGGTGCTATCGGCTTGCTCGCCCTCCTCGTGGTGTTCCCCACTTTCGGTTGCCTTGGCGTTATTTTCAGGCAGTTTCTCGCCATCGAAAATGAAAAATGCTGCAATCGCCGCAATGACGAGCGCAATCAGCAGCAATGGTGTTTTATTCTTCCGCATGGTCGGTTCCTTTGGTGTTGGTATAGGGGGTGCTCAGGCGCTCCAGTTCAGCGACTTGCAAATGATAGTCACGAAGCGCAGCCATATATTGCGCGCGCGCATCGAATAAGGTGCGCTGCGCATCGAGGACTTCGAGATACTGGAACTTGCCTGCGCCATAGCCTTGACGCGATAGCTTGAAAGCCTCCTCTGCCGCCGGAAGCACCGTACCGCTGTAACTGGTGGCCTTCATGTACGCGGTGCGCTGCGCCGATTTGGCGAGGTTGTAACGACGCAACAAATCTAACCGCGCCGTTTGCTGATCGCTTGCCGTACGCGTTACTTGCGCCCGCGCTGCTGAAATATTGCCCCGGTTGCTGTTCATGACTGGGATGGGAATAGACAGGCCAATGACAAAAGCTTGATCCCCCGTTTGCTGCAATCGACTTACTCCAGCATTGATCGTTGGATCAGGAATTGCGCCTGCCTTCTCGATATCAAGCAGCGCGCGCGCGTGATCCTCCTGCAACCGTAGGCGCAGCATATCCGGTGTGCGCTCGATGGCTTCGATGTCAGGTTGGGCCGTGTCGCTCACCTCAAAGAAGCTGGAAGCATCCAGCGTCTCTCCCAGCGCGCTGCGCCCTAAGACAGTTGCCAGCTGTGTGCGTGCGGCTGCCGCTTCTTGCCGCCCTTGCTCGACATTGTATTTGGCGGTGGCAAGGGTGACCTCGGCCTTACTTTTTTGAATTAGTGGTGATGCTGCTTCTGCTACACGCCGCGATACGCTTTTTAGTTCCTGCTGCGCGATGTTCAGCGCATCTTGTGCCAAGCGTAACGATTCCTGCGCTGCGACAGCGGTAGCAAACGCTTGCTTTACATCTCTTTCAACATCCATCCGCGCGATGGCGGCATCAAGTTCTGCAATATGAAGCTGTTTATCGGCAGCCCCCCGTCTTGCTGCACGTTTGCCGCCCAATTCGATCTGTTGCGACAATCCATAGAAATACTGATCGGTGTTATCGACCTCTCTGTAGATACCATTCCCTGCCAAGTTCGTTCCTTGAAGATCCAGCGAAGGATTGGGCGAGGTATCCGCTTGCTCAGACAGGCCTTTCGCGGTTTTGATTGCCGCATTGGCTGAAGCCACGCGGGGGGAGTTCATCATCGCCTCATCGACCGCTTGCGTAAGCGTCAACGGCGTAGACTTCACCTCTTCCTGAGCGAAAGCGGCTTGGGTGAATAGCAGCGCCCCAGCAAGGGAAGCCGCGCAAAAGCGTCGTGATAACATGGGAATCTCGCAGTAAATGGCTTATAGACACCGCAAGCGGTGCAGTAGGCTTTACGCGAGAGAGGGTGGCTCGATGAGACCTTCAGGATTGAAGGATTCTGACGTCAAAGCAAAATTCCACAATGGGGAAGCATCTTCAACAGTAATAGGAGCCATGACAGCTACCTGCGGTAATGCGGCGGCATGATGGCTGCTCACAGAGCAATGTCCTGCGCACGCAGGGTCTTTCTTCTGATGCTCTGCTTGTTTTTGGGCATCCATGGTGCCGGTTACACAGGATATATCTTCACATTGCTCAAAGGCCATCGCAGCTTGGTTAGCTGAGAAGCAAAGAATCATAGCAAGTGCGATAAGAATGCGGCGCATGGTATCCACATAATCTATTTTGCCCCTTTATGGCAAGTTTCAATAACGCTTCCCAAGCTGACTTTTTGTTAATGATGTAGAAGAATTTGGTACATAATGGATTAAGCGTCTGAATAATAGCGCTGTGAGAACCTTAATCGTAAAAACACCAATTAAGATCAAACTTTAACATTTCCACATTGCGGTATATATTGCGGCACAGAAACGTAAAGAACTTAAGACTAATTGGCAGCTATGACCACTCAGCATACAACTGAAAAAACCGACCTCTATCGCATCCTTAGCCTCGATGGCGGAGGGGCTAAAGGTTTTTACACTCTCGGTGTTCTCAAAGAAATCGAAGGCATGATCGGCCATCGCCCATTATGCGAGAAGTTTGATTTGATCTTCGGCACCAGTACCGGCGCGATTATCGCTGCATTACTCGCTCTGGGTTACAAGGTGGATGATATTTATGCGCTCTATAAGGAATACGTCCCTACGATTATGAAGCGGCGTACCAAACGCGGCAAATCTGAGGCACTCGCCAATCTTGCCAAGCAAGTATTCGCTGACGCAAAGTTTGAAGACGTAAAAACAGCAGTCGGCATCGTTGCTACCCGCTGGATTGAAGAACGCCCTATGATCTTTAAAGCCAGCATCGCGCAGGCGCATGGCAGCCACGGAACCTTCGCTCCGGGCTTTGGCGTGCCGATCGGCGATGCCGTCCAGGCATCCTGTTCTGCATATCCATTCTTCCGGCGCAAAACGGTTACCACTTCCAAGGATCACAAAGTCGAATTGGCTGATGGCGGCTTTTGCGCTAACAACCCAACGCTTTACGCAATCGCCGACGCGCTGCTTCCCCTTGATAAAAAGCCTGAGAACATCCGCGTTGTTAGTGTGGGTGTTGGCGTGTACCCAAAGCCAAAATCCATGAATGTTTTAAAGCGCTTCATTAATGCATTGCCAAGCGTCAAGCTGCTGCAAAAAACACTCGAGATCAATACGCAGTCCATGGATCAACTGCGCAACATTCTCTACAAAACCATCCCCACCGTGCGTATCAGCGAAACTTTCGAGCGGCCTGAAATGGCGACGGACTTCTTGGAATACGATCTAGACAAGCTAAACGTGTTGCTCCAACGCGGCGCTCAGTCCTTTGCAAAAGAAGAAGCGCGGTTGCGGGAGTTTTTAGTATGATTCCTGAAGCTCAGCTAGAAACTTGGTCACATCAAGGGGCAGGCATTGGCTCCCGCGACACTTACAACCAATTACGTGGAGTCTTGTTGTCGCCGGATTCGCCTTATGCTGCCCGAACTTTTGATGTTTTCTTGCAGGGGTCATACGGTAACGACACCAACATTTACTCGGAAAGCGATGTGGATGTCGTTATCCAACTCACCTCGGCTTTCAATTACGGCTTGGACGATTTGCCTGTTGAGCAGAAAACAGCCTTCCAAACAGCGTATTCCGGCGGTGTTGCCTACTCACTCACTCAGTTTAAACAGGAAGTTCAAGCGCACCTCACGGCCCGCTACCGCGCCGATGTTATTCCCGGCAAACGAGCGATCAATATCCAAGCCAATGGCAATCGGCGCAGTGCGGACGTCATCGTTTGCCAAGATTATCGCCGCTATCGTTCATTTTATTCCGTTTCGAGCCAAGATTATTATGAAGGGATATGCTTTAAGGATTCTGGCGGAACTTTGATTAAAAACTACCCGCGCTACCACTCCGACAACTGCACATCCAAGCACCAAGCCACGAATGGCTATTATAAGCCGACTGTTCGTATCTTCAAAAATATGCGAGGCCGACTTATTGCTAACGGCGCGTTGCAAGAGGGTGATGCTCCATCATATTTCATCGAAGGGATGTTGTGGAATGTACCAGATCATTGCTTCACGGGCAGCTATCAGCAAACAATTCTGAACTGCTTAGTATGGCTGAACGATAGCGATCATGCTCGCTTAGTCTGCGCCAATGATCAATACATGCTGGTTCACCCAACATCCGATGTGACGTGGCGCATAGAAAAACTGCAGAAGTTTTTAGCGGCAGCTACCAGCCTCTGCATGAATTGGTAGGTTTGCTAAGGCAGCTCATACACTTGTATAAACATGCTGTACAATTCCCGCCAATATTGTAAAAATTCTCCTCCTTAAACACAATGTGCCATAAAAAAATTAGCTCTATATGCTACTACATAAAAAAACATCCGTGAGGTACTTTGTTAATGAGATCAAATACCAGATACTCATTATATGTGTATTTGCCGTCGTAATTGGGCTGCTGGACGCACACCCTATTTTCCGGAGTCTCATGCTGCCACTCAGCATACCGGCACTCGTTAGTACCGTAGTCTCATTGTTGCTGGCTTTCCGCACCTCCCAATCTTACGAGCGCTGGTGGGAAGCACGTTCTGTCTGGGGAGCCATCGTCAACGATTCAAGGACTTTTGTACGGCAGGTGATACAGTTCCTTCCTGAAGGCAATGAAACAGAAATAAAAGCTTTTGCGCAAAGGCAAGTGATATGGACTTATGCGCTGGGAGAGTCACTCCGCAGGCTCCCTTTTTCAGGAAAGGTGCAAGAGTATCTGGACGGCCAAGGGATCAGTGCCGCCAATATACCCAATGCCTTGTTGGACCAGCATTCACTTCAGATTAAAAGTCTTGTGGCCAAGGGTACCTTGTCGGAATTCAGACAAATTCAGCTGGACAAGACTGTTGGCAGGTTGTGTGACAGCATGGGCAAATGTGAAAGAATCAAGAACACTGCTTTCCCCTGGTCCTACAGCGTGCTGGTTCATACAATAATTTACGTCTTTGCTATCCTTTTACCGTTTGGACTGGAAGACTCTCAACAAATAGTAGAGATACTGCTCACCATCCTATTACCTTCCCTGTTTCTTGCCATTGAAAAAACGGCCATCATTATGCAGGACCCGTTTGAGAACACCCCCGTTGATACGCCAATGACAACATTGGCCGAGACCATAGAAATGAATATCCGTCAGATGACCGGGGAAAAAAACGTATCAAAGAAACCGGACGACGGGCTTTACTATTGGTCAACCCCCATTTATAGGTCCAGTATTTAAGTTACAGTTTGGTGG
>JBIISI010000098.1:0-5272 GCA_044341105.1 Rickettsiales bacterium
ACAGTAGGTATAGCGATGAATCATGACAGAATTATGAAGGTTTTTGCATATGGCACACCAGTATGTGTACGTAATGAAGGGGCTCACCAAGAATTATCCGGGCGGGAAGACCGTGCTGAAGGATATCTGGCTGAGCTTCTACCCCGGCGCGAAAATCGGCATTGTCGGCCATAACGGCTCGGGGAAATCGACCCTGCTGCGCATCATGGCGGGCCAAGACAGCGAATTCAACGGCGAAGCCTGGGCCGCCGAAGGCCTCAAGGTCGGCTTCCTCGAGCAGGAGCCGAAGCTGGACGAGAGCAAAACGGTGCTCGGCAACGTGATGGACGGGCTGGCCGAGAAACAGGCGATCGTCGATCGCTACAACGAGGTGATGGGCAATTACAGCGACGAGGTGGCCGACGAAGCCGCCACCCTGCAGGACCAGATGGACACGCTGGGCCTGTGGGATCTCGAGCGCGAGGCCGAAGTGGCGATGGACGCGCTGCGCTGCCCCCCCGGCGAGTGGGACGTGGCCAAGCTCTCCGGCGGCGAGAAGCGCCGCGTGGCGCTGGCCCGCCTGCTGCTTTCCAAGCCCGACATGCTGCTGCTCGACGAGCCGACCAACCACCTCGACGCCGAATCGGTGGCGTGGCTTGAGAATTTCCTCACCCATTACCCCGGCACGGTGGTGATGGTGACCCACGACCGCTACTTCCTCGACAACATCACGAAATGGACGCTGGAGCTCGACCGCGGCGAAGGCAAGCCGTTCGAGGGCAATTACTCGGCATGGCTCGAGCAAAAAGCCAAATCCATGAAGCACGAGGAAAACGAAGAATCCGCCCGCCAGAAAGCGATGCAGAAAGAGCTGGAATGGGTGCGCAGCTCGCCCAAGGCGCGGCAGGCCAAATCGAAGGCCCGCCTGAAAGCCTACGACGAAATGGTGGCGCAGCAGGCCGAAAAGCGCGCCTCCACCGCGCAGATCATCATTCCCGCCCCGCCGCGCCTTGGCCAGAACGTGATCGAGGTCGACGGGCTGAAAAAGGCCTTTGGCGACAAGCTGCTGATCGACGGCTTAAGCTTCAGCCTGCCACCGGGCGGCATTGTCGGCATCATCGGGCCGAACGGCGCGGGCAAAACCACCCTGTTTCGCATGATTACCGGCAACGAGCAGCCCGACGAAGGCAGCTTCAAAGTAGGCGAAACGGTGAAGCTCGGCTATGTCGACCAGTCGCGCGATTCGCTCGACGACAAGAAAACCGTGTGGGAGGAAATCTCCGGCGGCACGGATGTGATCGAGCTGGGTAAAATCACCATGAAATCACGCGCCTATTGCTCGGCCTTCAACTTCAAGGGGGCCGACCAGCAAAAGAAAGTTGGCAGCCTCTCGGGCGGCGAGCGCAACCGCGTGCATCTGGCGAAAATGCTGCGCAGCGGCGCCAATGTGCTGCTGCTCGATGAGCCGACCAATGACCTCGATATCGAAACCCTGCGCGCGCTGGAAGAGGCGCTGGAGGATTTCGCCGGCTGCGCGGTGATCATCAGCCACGACCGTTTCTTCCTCGACCGCATCGCCACGCATATCCTCGCGTTCGAGGGCGATTCCCACGTGGAATGGTTCGAAGGCAATTTCGCCGATTACGAGGAAGACAAGAAAAAGCGACTCGGGGAAGATAGCCTGCAACCCAAACGCATTCGTTATAAGAACCTGCTGGCGGCGTAGGCGCGGCTAAAAGACATTCACAAACAGCAGCATGCAGCCAATATTGGTGCTGGTCAGGCGGTAATCCGTGGCGAGGTCGGTATTGGCCGTGGCATTGGTGCAGGTCGACCAGCGCCCGGCAATGACCTTGCCCGCCCCTGGCTTGCCATCGTCGATCTTGGTATCAATGTTCCAGGCTTCTTCCGGGCGCAAGGCGGGATTGCTGGTCGGTTCATTGGTGTAGGTAGCGCCAAACCAGAAATTATTGCTGTTGTAATTCATGTTCAGAAACTGCGTGCCGGGCGTAATCAGCCCGTAGAGCATCGTCCAGCCAGCATTGCCCATTTTGGAGGCGGGCACGTTCGTGCCAATCGTTGCGGTATCGGAATCCCCCGTATTGCCGCCTGTGTAGGTGCCCTCAATAAACCCGGCAAGCGCCAGTTGCTGCCAATAGCGGAACATCTCGCCGGTCGCGCCGGTCGTGGCAGCACCGTTTTCGATCATGGTATCGCCATCGCCGTTGCAGGTGCCGGGGGTGGTGGCGGTGCCGCTATGGCTGCCGCAGGCAGCATTGTCTTTGCCCCACACAGCCGTGGCATTCGCCATGTCGCCCGGAAAGGCGAAATATTTATCGCGAAACGCATTGGTGGCCGTTGCCCAGCGCCCATATTCGGTGCTGACCGCACGTATTTCCGAGGCGCGGATCAACGATTGGCCCGCCAGAATACCACCCGTGAGCAATCCGAGAATGACCAAAACGATGGCAAGTTCAATGAGCGAGAATGCAGAAGACAACCGGCGCATTTAGGCAATATAACCCATCGCCGGGGAATACACCAACATTACGTTTCTAAAAACGTATGCTTACGCTTTTTTCGCCACTTGCTTTTGCAGCGCCGAAATCAGGTAATCGAGGCCCTTTGACTGCACGATCGAATTAAATTCCGAGCGCTGGGTCTGCACGAGGCTGATGCCTTCGACCGAAATATCGATCACTTTATAGCTGCTACCTTCTTCGCGCAGGCGGTAATCCACGAACACGCTGGGATTGCCGGGATCGATGATTTCCATGGTCACCAGATACTGGCTGCCCGCCATGCGCGGGTTTTTCAGCGTGTAGTTCTGGCCGGAATATTTGGTCAGCTTGCCCGCGTAGTTTTTAATGACGAACGGCTGGTACGCCGCCAGGTACGCGTCTTTTTGCTCCTGCGTGGCGGTGCGCCAGTTTTTTCCCAGCACGAATTTACCAATGAAGGGGATATCCACCACGCCGGAGAAAATCGTTTCCAGCCGGGCCAGTTTGGCGCTCTGGCTGTCCTTTGTTTTGATCACCCCGAGTACCTGGCCGGCAACGGTATCAATAAACTTATTGGCTTCTTCCGGACTGCCAGCCTGCGCCTGCACCGCCAGCAACGCCACGGTCAGAAAAGAAGCTACCCAACGTTTCATCATGCGTATTTTTCCTGCCGCCAACCCCACAGGCCGCGTGCAGAAACCTCTCACTAGTTATTATCTTCGTATTCTTCCGGCGACTGATTGCTCTTGTCGAAATTACTGTTGCGATTTTCGACCTGCGCCTTGCGATGCTGGTAATAGATGCTGCGGAAGGTGACGTACGGATCGAGCGAATTCTCGTAGATATCGTCGATCGGGTCGATCAGGCGCTCGCGCTCGACCAGGGCCTGGCCGGCGGCAATGCCAAACTGCGCCCACTCATCCTCAACCACATAGTTGGTCGGGTTCGAGAACCAGTCAGCCACCATGCCCACCGTGTCGCGGCCACTGCTTGGGCCCAGAATCGGCAGCACGATGTACGGGCCGTTGCCAATGCCGTAATAGCCAAGGGTCTGGCCGAAATCTTCGCGGCGCTCTTTCAGCCCCGCTTCGGAGGCCACGTCGTTAATCCCGGCGAAACCAACCGTGGTGTTGATCACAAAGCGCCAGAAGCTGGTCAGGCCCTGCTCCATATCGCCCTGCAGGAAGGCGTTGAGCATGGAAACCGGCTCGCGCAGGTTGTCGCTGAAATTGCCGATGCGCTCGCGCAGCGGATCCGGCGTAATGTAGCGGTAACCTTTGGCCACCGGGCCGATGATGTTCTGGTCGACCAGTTTGTTGAACGCGAAAACGCCGCGGTTCATGCTTTCCAGCGGGTCTTCTTCGGGCGTGTTCGAGCAGGCGGTGAGGGCCAGCGCGCTCATTAGCAGCGTGGCAACGAGATGGGTAACGGGTTTGATGCGCATCAGCGATAATACTTTCATTGTTTTTTAGCGTTGTAGCGCCTTATAAATAGCGCTCAAGCTGATTTTTACAGGGTGTTGGTAAACAATCCGTTGCGCGACGCCAAAGAAAACCGGAAATGAATTGACAGTCTGCCGTTTTTTCTTTTGTTTTCCCATGGTTTTAGCAAAGCACCGGCCACCGGGCTGAAAAATACTTCTTTGCTATATGTTGCTATTTTGCCACAAGGGTGATGCATGAATATTGGGGTACAGCAGCTGCGCGACCTGTATGGGGCCACCCCGCCGCACGTGTCGTTCGAGTTCTTTCCGCCCAAAACGCCCGAGGCGGAAACCCGCCTGTGGGACGTGATCGGCACCCTCGCGCCGCTTGGGCCGCGTTTTGTTTCGGTGACCTATGGCGCAGGCGGATCGACCCGCGAGCGCACGCACGCCACCGTCACGCGCATGCTGCGCGAAACCAACCTCACCCCCGCGGCGCACCTCACCTGCGTGAACGCCACGCGCGAAGAAATCCGTGAAATCGCGCAGGAATACTGGGATGCCGGGCTGCGCCACATCGTCGCCCTGCGCGGCGACATGCCCGACGCGGCGGGCTACGTGCCCACGCCCGGCGGCTACGATTACGCCGATGCGCTGGTGGCCGGGCTGCGTGCGGTGGGCGATTTCGATATTTCCGTCGCCGCCTACCCCGAAACCCACCCGCAGGCGCTTTCCGCCGAGGCCGATCTCGACCATCTCAAGCGCAAATTCGATGCCGGGGCCAGCCGCGCCATCACCCAGTTTTTCTTCGATGTCGATGTGTATCTGCGTTTCCTGGAGCGCGCCCGCGCCAGCGGCATCACCGCCGAAATCGTGCCCGGCATCCTGCCCGTCACCAACGTGGCGCAGCTCAAGCGCTTTGCCGCCTTCTCGGGCACCAGCGTGCCCGGCTGGCTGCTCAACCTGTTCGAGGGGCTCGACGCCAAACCCGAACAGCGCAATCTGGTCGCCGCCATGGTCGCCGCCGAGCAATGCCGCCTGCTCATGCTGAACGGCATCCATCATTTCCATTTCTATACGCTGAATCGCGCTGAGCTCACACAAGCCATTTGCCATATATTAGGCGTTCGGATATAAGCGTAAAATGCTTATATCGCTCCAACCGACTGATGATAGCCGCTTAAATCGCCATCATCTATTTTCTACGAATGCCTTTTCATTACTGGAATTGTCATTGGTGCTTGTCATCCTCGGCTTATTAACCGGTGGCATTCTCGCCGGACAAGCACTGGTTCGTAATGCCGAACTGCGCGCCGGTATGCGTGAATATGAAGTTTATGCCGTGGCTATCAAAAGCTTTCGTGACAAA
>JBIISI010000068.1:0-10976 GCA_044341105.1 Rickettsiales bacterium
TCCCCGGCGATATGATGAATGCCACACGCTTCTGGGGCCGCATGAATAGTGGTTCAGATTGTGTGAGTAATTCCTCTGCCGCCTTAGCTAGCAACGGCGCCTGCGACGGCAATGGCGATGGCCTGCTGGGTGGTGCAAGCGCAGCCAATCGTCCCGGTGAGATTGCCCAGTTCTGGCGGCATCTGGCAGCGGCGGGGTTAATTGAAGGCCGTTATAGTGGCACCGCTGGCACCGCGAGCGGTACGCATTGCGTAATCGGCACCGATTGTCCCAAAAGCCGCATGCGCAATGCCGGATGGGGGGCATGGACATTGGGAAATTATCCAGGCGACAGCGCCATATACGCTATGGATTATGGTAATGTACTGACACTCGGGGCCCAATCCGTGAATGCTTACCCATTATCCTATGCACTCACCACATCTGAGGCATGGAATATTGATAGTAAATTCGATGATGGCAAACCAGCTTCCGGGAAAATTATTGCCCGTTATTGGGACTATGGCTGTAGTGCGCCGGATTCGGGCACCAACGCGAACTCTAACCTTGCTGCCAGTTACCGCCTAAGCGTGACTACTGAGCAATGTTCACTTTATTTTCGCCATGCCTTTTAACGGCTGAATTAGTCGCGCTCTTTTGCCAGCTTCACCACCACGCGTCGGTTCAGTTCCTGGTTGCCGGGAATAGGGTTGCCCGTGCTGTCGCGGTTGGGGGCTTTGGGGTGGGTTTCGCCCAGCCCCACCGCCCGCAATTTCGCAGCCGGGAACCCCTGCGCCACGAAATAGCGCACCACGTTGGCGGCCCGCGCCGCCGAAAGCTCCCAGTTGCTGGGATAGGTCGCGGTCGCAATCGGCGTGTCGTCGGTGTGGCCTTCCACATCCACCGTAATATCGCGGTTGGCGAAGGCCATCAGCTGCGTGGAAAGCAGCGCCAGCATGGGCAGCGCCTTGGGCGTAAAGGTGGCGCGCCCCGGCTCGAAGAAGGAGCTCGAGGCCAGCTCCATCGACACCGCATCGTCCTGCTCGCTGACCGACACGGCGGAATCATAGCCGCTCGCGCCCAGCTGCAGCGAAAGTTCTTTCTTCAGCGTTTCATACGGGTCGTCGATCACGCCCTCATCGGCATAGAAACCTTCTTTGCGCAATGCTTCGGCCACTTTCTGCACCATTTGTCCGTTGGGGGTCGAGACCGCGAACATAATCACGAAAAAGCACAGCAGCAGCGTCACCATGTCGGCATAGGTAATCAGCCATGCCTCGGTGTCCTCGTGATCGTCCTTGCGCCGCCGCATCTACACCCCGCCTGCCACGCTGCGCAATTGCCGGTCGATGTCGAAATGGTGCAGCGGCTCGAGGTAGGAATTGAGGCGATCCTGCATGAAACGCGGGGTTTTTTTCTCGGCCAGCATGCACAGCCCTTCCAGCATGATCAGGTTGCGGAAGCGCTCGGTTTCTTCTTTCTGCAGCAGCTTGTTCGCCGCGGGCAAAAACACCATGCGCGCCAGCACCACGCCATACAGCGTGGCCACTAGCGCCAGCGCCATGCCGCCACCGATGCCGCGCATCATATCCTCGCCGCCGGCGCCCAGTTGCGCTAACATGGCCACCATGCCGACCAGCGTGCCGATCATGCCGAAGGCCGGGGCGGAACCGCCCATGTTGCGCAGCACTTGCACCGGCGCGGTGCGGGTTTCGAATTCGCTTTCCACGGCGGTCATCATCATCGCCCGCAAATCGGCGGGGGCATGGTTGGTCACGGTTAGTTCCAGGCAATATTTAATCACCGGATCGTGCGACGGCACGCGCTTGATTTCATCTTCCAGCGAGGTCAGGCCTTTTTGTTGCACCAGGTAGCCCCATTTGATGAGGCGGCCAATTTCGGTGTTCAGCCCTTCGCGAGTCGATTTCGGTTTTTTCACCATCCAGCCGATGGCCTTGAACGCGATAATCACGTCGCGGCTGTGATAGCCCATGAACGCCGCCGCGATCGATCCGCCCAGCACGATGAGCGCCGCCGGCAGGTCGAAATAAATCAGCGGGTGGTCGGTGGCGAGCGCCACGGCGACCGCCAGCATGACTAAGCCAAACACAACCCCAAGAAGCGACGATAACGACATGCGAACTATTCCATCATTTTTGGCAACTATACCGCATGCGCGGCGACATGCCAGCGTAAAGCGGCCATTCGCCACCTTGTGCCCGCGCGCCGCTGTGCTATGCTTGCTGCCATGACACCCATTATTGGCATCACGCTCGATTCCGAACCGGCCGGCGGCTGGTCGAAATATCCCTGGTACGCGCTGCGCGAAAATTATTGCGGCATCGTCGCCCGCCATGGCGGGCTGCCCATCGCCCTGCCGCACGAGCCGGAGCTGGCCGAGCGCTACCTCGACACCATGCAGGGCCTCATCATCACCGGCGGCAATTTCGACGTGCCGCCCGAGATGTATGGCGAGGCGACCACCAGCGAAAAAGTCACCACCAAACCGCGCCGCAGCCAGTTCGAGTGGGCGATCACGCAAGGCGCGGTCAAGCGCGGCATGCCCATTCTTGGCATTTGCGGTGGCCAGCAATTGCTCAACGTCATCCTCGGCGGCACGCTCATCCAGCACATCCCCGACAGCATTCAAAACCCGCTGGCGCACGAGCAACCCAACCCCCGCCACGAGCCGGGGCACGAAGTCGCCATCGTGCACAACACGCTGCTTTCCAGCATCATCGGCAAGCCGCGCATCGCGGTTAATTCGGCACACCATCAGGCGGTGGGCAAGCCCGCTCCTGGCGCGGTGGTCAACGCCCGCGCCGAAGACGGGGTGATCGAGGGCATCGAATACCCCAGCCACCCGTTCTGCCTCGGCGTGCAATGGCACCCGGAATTCTCCGTCACCAAATCCGACGACGCCATCCTCACCGCCTTCATCGCCGCCGCGCAGACATATGGAAACTAAAGGCGAACGCATTGCCAAAATGATCGCCGCGGCGGGCATCTGCTCGCGGCGCGATGCCGAGCGGCTGATCGAGCAACGCCGCGTGCGGGTGAACGGCAACACGCTTTCCACCCCCGCCACGCTGGTTACCCCGCAGGATGTGGTCGAAGTCGACGGTGTGGTGCTGAAAAAGAAGCGCGAGGCGGCACGCCTCTTCCGCTACCACAAACCCGCCGGGCTCATGACCACCCACCGCGACCCCGAAGGCCGCCCGACCGTGTTCGAGCATTTACCACCGGGCCTGCCGCGCCTCGTCTCTGTTGGCCGCCTCGATTACGACTCCGAAGGCCTGCTGCTGCTCACCACCTCGGGCGAATTGAGCCGCGCGCTGGAGCTGCCGAAAAACGCGCAGGCCCGCACCTACCGCGTGCGCGTGAATGGCCAGATCACCGACAAACATGTGCACATGCTGGCGCGCGGCGTCACCATCGAAGGCGAGAAATTCCGCCCCATCGAGGTCGAGCCCGACACCGAAAAAACCAGCGGCCGCAACCGCTGGCTCACCGTCACGCTGCGCGAGGGCAAGAACCGCGAAATCCGCCGCGTGTTCGAGTATTACGGCTATCCGGTCAGCCGCCTCATCCGCGTGGGCTATGCCGGGGTTGAGCTGGATAGCCTCGCCCCCGGCGCGGTCGACGAGATCGCCCCCCGGCAGGTCGGCATCCTCATGAAAAAGCTTGGGCTCGAATTTTAATTACGCTATTATATATCCGGTATGCGCCACGGTTTTTCGCTCATTGAACTTTCGATTGTGCTGGTCATTCTGGGCTTGCTCACCGGCGGCATCCTTGCCGGTCAAAGCCTGATTCGCGCCGCCGAATTGCGCAGCGTTACAAGCGACGTGGTGCGCTATTCCACCGCCATACAAACCTTCCGCGACAAATATTTCGCCCTGCCCGGGGATATGCGCAACGCCACCAGTTTCTGGCAAAGTGCTGGCGGCGATGGCAGCAATGCCGCCTGCGACGCATTAGTCAGCAGCAGCTCACCGGCCGTGTGCAATGGCAATGGCGACGGGGCCATAGAGGGCAATGGCGCCATCAATTTTAATGAGCGTTTTTACGCATGGAAAGAACTTGCCAACGCCGGTCTTGTCGAGGGTACCTATCAAGGGCGGAGCAATGCAGGCAGCGGCTCGCCCATCATTGCTCCGGGCATCGATACGCCCAGACCAAAGCTTTCCAACACGGGCTACACATTCGCCTACGCCACCGCCCAATACGGCAATACGGAAGTCTATGATGGCCCGTATGGCTTTAATACCATCTATATCCAGCCCGCCAATGCAAGCGGCAGCCGCCCGTTCAGGCCTGAAGAAGCCTGGAACATCGACACCAAGCTTGACGATGGCAAGCCCGCTTACGGCAAACTCTATGTAGGCAAAGCAACCGGAACATATATGCCAGGCTGCAGCACCACCGATGTTGCTTCAACCGCGGAGTATAACCTGCAAAACACAAACCTGCTTTGCGGCATGTGGGTGGCCCAACGGTAATGCGCATCATCGCCGGAGCATTCAAAGGCCGCCGCCTGAACGCCCCCGAGGGCGACGCCATCCGCCCCACGTCGGATCGCATGCGCGAAGCCGTGTTCAATCTGCTCATGCACGGCAAATTCGGCGGCGAGCATATCATCAATCGCCGGGTAGCCGATCTGTGCTGCGGCACCGGCGCGCTGGGGCTTGAAGCCCTCTCGCGCGGGGCAAGCGAATGCATGTTCGTCGATGCCGATAAAACCTCGCTGGCGCTCGCCAAGGCCAACGCCCTGCATTGCAACGCCGTTGCCAGCAGCCAGTTTGTGCTGTCAGACGCCACGCGCCTGCCCGCCGCCCGCCAGCCCGTCGCGCTGGTGCTGATGGACGCACCCTACGCCGATGCCATCACCGCCCGTGCCTACCAGTCGCTGCGCGCCGGCCACTGGTTCGAGCCCGATGCCCTCTTCGTGGTCGAACAACCCAAAACCGCCGAGATCCCCGCACTCCCCGACACCACCCTGCTCGACACCCGCCCCTACGGCAAAGCCCAGCTGCTGATTTATAAAATCGCCTAATATTCTTCCCGGCGATGCCCGCACTTCGTTAGCGGCCCTGGGCGCGGCCGGTGCCGCGGGCTGCCTGCATCGCCTGATCCAGGAACTTGCCGGCCAGGTTCAGCCCCTGCTGGGCCATCTGCTTCACCATGTCTTTCGACTGCTCATAGACCGCCAGCTGGCCGGTGGCGTAGCTGAGATGCGCCTGCTCGATGCCCTGTTTCTGCCTGGCCAGCCCCTGCTCGATTTTGCCGAGCATGGCGAGCGCTTCCTGCTTCTCGCGCGCGCTCAGGCTTTTGCGCGCCAGCATGGCCTGCAGCCGCTCGCGCAGCTCGTCGCGCTCCACCTGCTGCATGGCTTCCATGGCCTGCGCGTTGGTCATTTTCCCGGTCTGCAATTGCTGCAAAATTTGCTCGATCAGCCCGATATCCTCGACCTGACCATCCACCGCGTCGCTGCGGCTTTGGAAATTGCGGTCGGCCACCTCGGCAAACAGCGCGGCGAAGAACACCGTGTAATCGCGATACATCGCCGCCAATTGGCTGCGCGTCGCCTGCGGCGGGGTTTTGGGGGTGCTGGCTCCGGCCTCGTGCTGGCGCACCAGCGCCGTGCCGGTGGCTTTTTCCGTGCTGCGGTTGATGAAGCCGGTAGGCCGCTCCGGCACCTGCCGCAATTGCGCGAGGTCGTAGGCGAGATGCTCGACCGACAGGCGGCTGCTCGCCGCATAGATATCGGCGCTGCCCGAGGTCAGCGCCCGCACCGCATCGTGGAAATGTTCCACGCGCGGGCGCATGTCGCCCTCGTGCAGGCGAATGCCCCACTCTGCCTCGATCGGCAGGATCTGCTGGTATTTTGCCATCAGCAGTTCCACCATCGCCTGTTGCTCGGCCGTTCCGATTGCCATAATCACTCCGTATGACCGAACCTAACACAGTCGCGCTCTACGTCCACTGGCCCTTTTGCAAAAAGAAGTGCCCATATTGCGATTTCAACAGCCATGTGCGCGAGGGCGTCGACCAGGCGGCGTGGCGCGCGGGCCTGCTGCGCGAGCTGGGCTATTGGCGCGAACGCACCGGCGCGCGCGCACTCACCAGCATCTTCTTCGGCGGCGGCACCCCGTCGCTCATGCCGCCGGAAACGGTGGCCACCATCATCGACGCGGCCACCACGCATTGGACGGCAGACGCAGCGATCGAGATCACGTTGGAAGCCAACCCCACCTCGGTCGAGGCCGCCAATTTCACCGCGCTGCGCGACGCCGGGGTCAACCGTGTGTCGCTCGGTGTGCAATCGCTGCGGCCCGAGGCACTGCAGTTTCTCGGGCGCGAGCACAGCGCGCACGAAGCGATGGCGGCGGTCGCCCTCGCCGCGCGCATCTTCGACCGCTATTCCTTCGACCTCATCTACGCGCTGCCGGGCCAGACCCTCGCGGGTTGGGAGGCCGAGCTGCGCGAAGCACTCGCCCACGCGCGCGGGCATCTGTCGTTGTACCAGCTCACCATCGAGCCCAACACGGCGTTCCATCACCAATACCATGTCGGCAAATCCTTTGCGCTGCCGGAAGAAGGCCTCGCGGCCGATTTGTATGCGCTCACGCAATCCATCATGGAAGAGGCGGGCATGCCCGCCTACGAGATTTCCAACCACGCTGCGCCGGGGCAGGAAAGCCGCCACAACCTAAGCTACTGGCGGTCGGATTCCTATCTCGGCGTGGGCCCCGGCGCGCATGGGCGGGTCGATCTGGGCGGCACGCGGCTTGCCACCCACACCGTCAAATCGCCCGAGCGCTGGCTGGAGCGTGTGCAGCAATTCGGCCATGGGCTGGAAGAGGAGCTGGCGCTCACCGACGAGGAGCGTTTTGAAGAGCAGGTGCTGATGGGTCTTCGCCTACCGCGCGAGGGGCTGGATCTCGCACGCATCCGCGCGCCGTTTCGCGACAATTTGCTGCAACGCAGCAAAGTGTTGGAGGCGCAGCAATGGCTGCAGCATCATGACGGGCGATTGCAGGTGACCGAGCAGGGCAAGCCCGTGCTCAACGCGCTTATTGCACAGCTACTGCGCCCGTGAACCCGGCGGGGGCGGGGTCGATCACGATGAGATCCGCGCCGCGCACTTCCAGCACCGCCAGCCCGCGCTGCACCGTGCCGTTCGCCCGCAGGCGGAAAATGCCGTTCGCCGGGCCGCTGTAGCCCGCCGGTTGCGTCAGCGCATCCGGCCCGAACCCACGTCCCGAGGTGGCCAGCGTCACGCCCAGCGCCACCGCATCATAGGCAAGGCTGGAAATGCGCGCAGGCACGTAATGGTAGGTGTTCATGAAGCGCTGCTCGAAATGCGCCGTCAGGTTCGGCGGGCTGGAAGCCAGCCACGCGCCAGTCAGCGCCGTGCGGCGCAGCAGGTCGGCTTCGTCCCAGAAACCGGTGCCGAGGAACTGCACGTTTTGCGGCGTCACCCCGCGCGTGCTGAGGGCGCGCAAAATGGTGGCGAGCGCCTGCTGCCCGCCTTCGGGCAACAGCAGGCTGTCGAACATGATCGCATCCGCCGTCGGCATCAGCTGCGCCAGCGCGGTCTCAATCCCCACGCCCTGCGGCGCATACTTCGCTTCCGCCACCGGCACGGCATTGCTGGCCTGCAACGTGCTGCGCGCCGCGCCCAGCACCAGCTCGCCGGTGGGCGAATCGGGCACCAGCGTGGCCACGCGGCCCTTGCCGCGGCCCAGCGCATAGGCCACCACGCGCGCCGTCTGTTCCTGCGGCGAGAAGCCGAAAGCATACACGCCCGGCGCAGCCTGCGCCTGGTTGTTGGTGAAGCTGATGACGCTCACACCCTTGGCGCGCGCCAGCGGCGCAATCGCCGCCGTTGCGTCGGCAAAGACGGGGCCGATAATCAGCTTCGCGCCCTCGTCGAGCGCGGCCTGCATGGCGGTGCGCGCCTGCTCCGGTGTGTCGCCTGTGTCTTTCGGCAGCAATTCCACCCGCACCTGCTGCTGCGCCGTCGACAGGCGCGCGTATTTGTCGAACAGCGAAAGCGTCGCCGCATCGAGCAGGGTTTTGCCAAGCGCCGCGTGGCGACCGGTCAGCGGCAGCAACACGCCGATGCGCACCGTTTCGCCCTGCGCGACGGGCTTCACCCCCGCCGGGCCGCCTTCAAAGCCCGCGGGCACGCTCACGGCACCGTCACGCGTGGGCGCAAGGCTCACCGAATGGCGGCCCGGCGCGGTGTGCACGCCGCTCGGCGGGGTGGGGGTTTGCGTGTCCGCCGGGGTGCGTACACAGGCGGCAACCAGCAACAGCATGATAAAGGCGTAGCGTTTCATAGGTGTCCCATTATGATGGCGGCGATGGCCCCCCATAGCAACAAACCCGAAAAAAACCAAGACCCAAGCGCAGGCGGCTGCCTGATGCTGGTTGCAACCCCCATCGGCAATCTCGGCGATATCACGCTGCGGGCGCTGGAAACCCTGAAATCCGCCGATCTCATCGCCTGCGAAGACACCCGCACCAGCGCCACCCTGCTGCAGCATTACGGCATCCGCACCCCCACCGTGTCCTATCACCACCATAACGAAGCCGGGCGCACGCCATCGCTGGTCGAAAAACTGCAGGCCGGCGCGCGCATCGCCCTCATCAGCGACGCGGGCACCCCGCTGCTGTCCGACCCCGGCGCACGCCTGGTTTCGGCCTGCATCGAGGCCGGCATCGCGGTCACGCCCATTCCCGGTGCCAGCGCGCTGCTTTGCGCCCTCAGCATCGCCGGGCTGCCCGCCGAGCACTTCTATTATGGCGGGTTCCTGCCGCAAAAAACCAAAGCCCTGCGCACCCAGCTCGAGGCGCTGCGCGCCCTGCCTTCCACACTGGTGTTCTACGAAGCACCCCACCGCCTCGTCGCCACGCTGGAGCAGCTGCGCGAATCACTGGGCGACCGGCAGGCCGCCGTCGCGCGCGAACTCACCAAGCGCTTCGAGGAATGCCCGCGCGGCACGCTCAGCGCGCTGGTCGCGCATTTCACCGCCACCCCGCCGCGCGGCGAATGCGTCATCCTCATCGCCCCCGGCGCGACCGAGGCGATGGACGACGCCACCATCGACACCGCCCTGCGCGAGGCGCTTTCGCGCGTGAGCGTGAAACAGGCCGCCGAGGAAGTAGCCACCCTCACTGGCCGCAGCAAGCGCGAGCTTTACCAGCGCGCGTTGACGCTGAAATAATGCGCGCGCGCCATTACCGGCGCGGCACCGCCGCCGAGCGCACCGCCGCGCTGTGGCTGCAATGTTTCGGCCACCGCCTGCTTGCCCGCCGCTACAAAACGCCGGTCGGCGAGATCGACCTCATCGCCCGGCGCGGGCGCACGCTGCTGTTCGTCGAAGTCAAAGGCCGCCGCCGCCACGCCCACGCCCGCGAAGCGGTGCATGCGCACAACCAGTCGCGTGTGGTGCGCGCGGCACAATGGTGGCTGGCTGCACATCCCAGTTTCGCCGATTGCACAATACGATTCGACGTGGTGACGGTTGCATGGTATCGCTGGCCGCACCATATCAAGGCGGCCTTCACTGCCGCATAGGAGTTTCGCATGCGCCCCGTATTGTTATTTTTGCTCGCCCCCCTGCTTAGCGGCTGCATCGCTGCCGCCGTGGGCGCGGGCACCGAAGCGGGCGTCAGCCTCGCCGAAGAACGCTCCCTCGGCACCAAGGTCGATGATGTCACCATCTACGGCGATGTATCGCGCCTCTACATCAAAGAAGGCACCAGCGACCTGTTCGGCGGCGTGACGGTCGATGTGCGCCATGCGCGCGTGCTGCTCACCGGCAACGTGGCGAAAGAAGAAACCGCGCAGAAAGCCGTGGCACTCGCCTGGCAGGCGCGCGGCGTGGAAGAAGTCATCAATGAAATCGTCGTGAAACCCGGCGCTGGCTTCATGGCCGCCACGAACGATAACCTCATCAAGAAAAACCTCGAAGCGCGCCTGCTGGTGACCAAGAATGTCTGGGTCATCAACTATTCGCTGAACGTGGTGAACGGCACCGCCTACCTGCTGGGCCGCGTGCACGATCAGGCCGAACTCGACCGCGTGCTGAACATCGCGCGCACTACCAAAGGCATCAAGCGCGTGGTTAACTACCTGCAGATCCGCCCGCAGGATGATCCGGCCCGCCCCGCCGTATCGCCCTACGCGACCGACACCAGCTCCAGCGGTGTGGCGGCCCCCGTGGTCAGCCCCGCACCCACCAGCTACAGCACCCCGGCGAGCAGCGGCAGCGTGGGCGGCGACGGCTACGCCGCACCCGAGCTGATCAGCTCGCAACCGCTGCCCCCGGCGCAATAACCCATGCGCGTCGCCTTCCAGATGGATCACCCCGCGCGGCTCAACCGCGCGAGCGACACCACCCTCATGCTGGCCGAGGAAGCGCATGCGCGCGGCATGGCATGCTTCTTCTTCGAACCGGGCGACCTCGCCTGGCATGACGGCGAAGTGAGCGCCAGCCTTCGCCCCATGCATATCGGCGACACGGTCACGCTGGGCGATGCGGTGCGCCAGCCGCTTTCCACCATGCAGGTGGTGTGGATGCGCCAGGACCCGCCCTTCAACATGCGCTACATCACCGCCACGCACTTGCTGGAACACGCAAATACCCGCGTGGTGAACGACCCGCGCGGCGTGCGCAATGCGCCCGAGAAACTCAGCAGCCTCGCCCTGCGCCAGCACATGCCGCCCACCCTCATCAGCGCCGACGTGGCGCAGGTGCATGATTTCGCGCGCACGCATGGCACGGTGGTCGCCAAGCCGCTGCATGGGTTCGGCGGGCGAAGCGTGTTTAAATTCAGCGCTGGCGACCGCAATATCGACACGCTCATCGAACAGGCGAACGAATCGACCGGCGAACCGCTCATGTGGCAGGCCTTCCTGCCGCAGGTGGCCAGCGCCGACCTGCGCGTGCTGCTCATCAACGGCGAGGTGGCCAGCGTGTTCC
>JBIISI010000100.1:0-4654 GCA_044341105.1 Rickettsiales bacterium
TCAAAGGCATCTGGAAACCGCTCAAGCCGCTGCATAATATTCTGGAATACACGCCCGGCAACAGCACGGTGAAAGACCGCGCCCGCACGGCGTTCCACTATCTATTCCCGGTCACGCTCGGGGCCTCTGGCAACTATCTCGGCAGCAAACACTTCTTCGCCGACCGCACGCTGAAACTGGAAAACCCCAAAGGGCTGGAAGATTACACCGACAAAATCCTCATGGAACAATCGAAGGTGTTCGCTGGCATCACGGCGTTTACCTCCATTTTCAACACCGGCTCGGGCATTCACCTCATTCCGTTCATGAACTATTCCAGCAACCTGCAAACGCGCTACATCATGGGCGCGGGCATGGAAGTGGCCACGCCGGGCCTGGGCAAATGGTGGTCGGGCAACCAGGGCCTCACCCCCTGGGGCACCAAGAAAACCCTCGCCTATATCGGCAACATGCTGGGCAAAAACCCGGCGCAGCGCCCGCGCGAGCTTCCCGCGCTGGTGCATGCCGTGCTGGCTAAGCTTTACCCCACCATGCCGGAAACCGACCTGCTGCTGAAAAAGCGCGAATTCCTGCACGCGATTCATGAAGTGCGCGACAGTTACTTTGTGAATGGCACCGTGCCTGCCGAGAAACAGGCCGAATTTGCCAGCCACATGAAATCCCTCGTCACCGGCGAAGGCTTCGAGCACCTGCTGCTCGCCGGCGGGTTCGATCCCGCGAGTGCCAACCTCGCCAGCAACGGCCTCTCGGGCCGCATCGCCACCCTGCTCGGCAAAGGCGATGAAACCCGCAAGCTGCAGACGGAATACCGCGAGAAATTCACCGCGCGGCTGGCGCAGGAGAAGCAGGAAAAGCAAGACCCCCGCGCCTACCTGCAGCAGCTGGCCTCGGGCTCGGGCGAAGCCCTGCCAAGCGCCAATGACAACGCCGCCACCCCCCCGAAAAGCTTTACGGAGCGCGTGCGCGAGGCGGAAGCCGCGCCCAGCGCCGGGCTTTCGGCGTAAAACCCCTTGCATTCCCCGTTGTTTCAGGGTAGGTAGCCCCACCCTTCGCGGCATGGTGCCGTTTGGGGAACACACATCTACACTTTAGGGCTGCTGGGGAGTTCCCAGTTTCCCGCCGGTCCCCTCGGGGAAACTGTGTAGAGAGGCTAAACCGGACAAAGGAGTCTTACTTATGTCGGCACTTCCGACCTTTTCGATGCGCGAGCTGATTGATGCTGGCGTACATTTCGGCCACAAAACCAAACGCTGGAACCCCCGCATGGCACCGTTCATCTACGGTGCGCGCAACGATGTGCACATCATCGACCTGCAACAAACCGTGCCGATGCTGCACAAGGCGCTGCAAGCCGTGCGCGCCACCGTGGCAAAAAATGGCCGCATCCTGTTCGTTGGTACCAAGCGCCAGGCATCGGAAGAAATCGCCGAAGCGGCCCGCCGTTGCGGCCAGTACTATGTCAACCAGCGCTGGCTGGGCGGCATGCTCACCAACTGGAGCACCATCCAGAACTCGATTCGCCAGCTGCGCAAATACGAAGAGCTGCTGGGCGAAGGCGACAATTCGGGCCTGACCAAAAAAGAAATGCTCACCGCGCAGCGCAACCGCGACAAGCTCGACCGTTCGCTCGGCGGCATTCGCGATATGGGCGGCAAACCCGACCTGCTGTTCATCATCGACACCAACCGTGAAGAACTGGCCGTGCTGGAAGCCAAAAAGCTTGGTATCCCCATCGTTGCCATCATCGACACCAACTGCACGGTCGAAGGCATCGATTTCCCGATTCCCGGTAACGACGACGCCACCCGCGCCATCAAGCTGTACTGCCAGTTGATCTCGGACGCGGCGCTGTCGGGCCTGAAAGCCAGCGGCGACGTGGATTTCGGTTCGGCTGCCAACCCGAGCGAACTGCGCGGCACCGACGAGGAAGCCCTGAAAGAAGGCCAATCGCCGCGCCAGCAACAGGAAGAACTGAGCCGCAAAGCCAACGCCAAAGCCAGCAAGCCTGCTGCCAAGGAAAAAGCTGCTCCGGCCAAATCGACCAAGAAAGAAGCCTTCGCCGCTGAAGCGAAAAAAGCTGCCAAGAAGAAGGAAGTCCCCTTCGAGGCAGCCGTAGCGGAAGCTTCGGAAGAAGCCAAGCCGGCGAAGAAAGCCGCTAAAAAGAGCGCCTAACGGCGCGTGGGTTATGGGTGGTGCGTGGTGAGTGGTGATTTTTTCCCTCACCGCGCGCCACCACTGCCCACCACTCACCACTTACCCACGGAGATTTCAATGTCTGCACAACTCGTAAAAGAACTGCGTGAGCGCTCGGGCGCCGGCATGATGGACTGCAAAAAAGCCCTCGATGCGAACAATAACGATGTGGAAGCCGCCATCGACTGGCTGCGCACCAAAGGCCTCGCTTCGGCAGCCAAAAAAGCTGGCCGCGTGGCCGCGGAAGGCCTTGTGGCCGTTGCCAGCAACGGCACCTCGGCTGCGGTCATCGAGCTGAACTCGGAAACCGATTTCGTTGCCCGCAACGAGCAGTTCCAGGCGCTGGTGCACGAAGTGGCCCACGAAGCCCTCGCTTCCGGCACCGATATCGAAGCCCTGAAAAAACAAAAAGCCGCCAGCGGCAAAACCATCGAGGAAGAAATCACCTCGGCGGTGGCCACCATCGGTGAGAACATGACCCTGCGTCGCATCAGCACCCTTTCGGTGAACGACGGCGTGGTCGCGACCTACATCCACGGCGCGGTGAAGCCGGGCATGGGCAAAATCGGCGTGCTGGTTGCGCTGGAATCGGCCGGCGACAAAGCCGTGCTCGAAGGCCTCGGCAAGCAGATCGCCATGCATGTGGCCGCGGCCAAGCCGGAAGCCCTCACCCGCGAAGAGATCAAAGCCGATTCGCTGGAGCGCGAGCGCGCCGTGTTCAAAGAACAGGCGATTGCCTCGGGCAAACCGGCTGACGTGGCCGAGAAAATGGTCGAAGGCCGCATCCGCAAGTTCTACGAAGAAGTCGTGCTGCTGGAGCAAGCCTTCGTGATGGACGGCAAAACCAAAATCGCCGACGTGGTGAAAGCCGCCGAGAAAGATGCCGGTGCGCCGGTAACGCTGAAAGCGTTCACCCGCTTCGGTCTCGGTGAAGGCATCGAAAAAGCCGTCGACGATTTCGCCGCCGAAGTGGCGAAAGTTTCGGGCGTCGCTTAATCGCAGCCCAATACCAACAGAAAAGGCCGGGGATTGCTCCGGCCTTTTTTCTTTGCTATAAGCTGGCTATGAAAAAACGCTTCCTGCCCCTCCTCCTTCTACTCTGCTCCTGCGCCACAGTCACTTCGACCAGCACGCAGAACATTGCCGTGGCGACGGAGCCTGCCGGCGCTGCCTGCACCCTGAAAAACGAACTGGGCACCTGGCACATTGGCAAAACACCCGGCACCGCCGCGGTGCATCGTAGCTTCAGCCCGCTGCATATTACCTGCACCCACGATGCCGCCGCGCCCATGACCGCCACGCTGGAAGGAAAAACCCGCGGCCGCGCATGGGGAAACCTGCTGCTACTGGGCATTCCCGCCACCGTCGATGCCGGCACCGGCTATGGTTACGAATACGAACCGGACTCGGTGACGCTTTCCCAATAATCCTCATTCCCCGAATTTTGTCCTTTGCAAAATTATGGGGGAATCCATCCACACGCGCCACCGCCTATGGATCGCCCTATAATCGCGGCGTGATTCGGGCGATGACGGTAGATATAATACTTGTATTTTCGCCGTTTCGCGGTAGTTCTAGGCGCGATTTTTAAGGAGCCTCCGCATGTCCCCATCCGCCCTCGAGCCGCATAACCACCCCAGCACCAAATACAAGCGCGTGCTGATTAAGGTTTCCGGCGAAGCGCTTATGGGCGACAAGCAATACGGGCAAGACCTCGCCACCATCCAGCGCATCGCCAAAGACATCCAGCAGGTGATCGGCCTCGGCGTGGAAGTGTGCGTGGTGGTCGGCGGCGGCAACATTTTCCGTGGCATCTCGGGCGCGGCAGCCGGCATGGAACGCTCGAGCGCCGACTATATGGGCATGATCGCCACCATCATGAACGCACTGGCGATTCAGAACACGCTGGAGCAGCTGGGCGTGCCCACCCGCGTGCAATCGGCGCTGGAAATGCAGCAGGTGGCCGAGCCGTATATTCGCCGCCGCGCCATTCGCCACATGGAAAAAGGCCGCGTGGTGATTTTCGCCGGCGGCATCGGCAACCCCTATTTCACCACCGATACCACCGCCGCCCTGCGCGCCAGCGAAATGCAATGCGACGCGCTGCTGAAAGGCACGCAGGTCGATGGCGTATACGACAGCGACCCGCGCAAAAACCCGGAAGCCACGCGCTTTGAAACGCTAAGCTACCACGACGTGCTGGCGAAGGATTTGAAGGTGATGGACGCTGCCGCCATCAGCCTCGCACGCGAAAACCAGATTCCCATCATCGTTTGCTCCATCCACGAGCAGGGCAACATCGCCCGCGTGCTGAGCGGCGAAGGTAAATGCACGATTATTATTGATAAAAAGTGAGTCGTGAGTGGTGGGTAGTGGGTTGTGCCACTGTTCACCACCCATCACGCACTACCCACCACTTACGGAGAAAACAATGGCGCACGAAGAAATTACCCGCAAAATG
>JBIISI010000048.1:0-16055 GCA_044341105.1 Rickettsiales bacterium
GAGATTGTCTTCGACAAAGTGTCGGTCGGGGCGACGGAAAACGCCCTCATGGCCGCCACGCTGGCGCGCGGCACCACTACCATCCGCAACGCCGCGCGCGAGCCGGAAATCGGCGATCTCGCGCATATGCTGAATTCCATGGGCGCGGATATCTCCGGCATCGACACCGACACGCTGACCATTCGCGGCGTGACCGCGCTTTCCGGCACCACCTACCGCGTGATCGCCGACCGCATCGAAACCGGCACCTATCTGTGCGCCGTGGCGCTGGCCGGCGGCGAGCTGGAACTGCTCGATGCACGCCCCGACACGCTCACCGCCACCATCGACGCGCTGCGCGAGGCGGGCCTGTCGATCGAAACCCGCGAGGATTCGATCCGCGTGCGGCACGATGGCGGCGCGCTGAAACCGATGAACCTCACCACCGCCCCGCACCCGGATTTCCCCACCGACATGCAGGCCCAGCTGATGACCGTGATGACCGCCGCGCAAGGCGATTCGCATATCAGCGAAACGATCTTTGAAAACCGCTTCATGCATGTACCCGAACTGGCGCGTATGGGTGCAAAAATCACCATCGACGGCCACAGCGCGACGGTGCATGGCGCCACGCCGCTGAAAGGCGCGCCGGTGATGGCGACCGATTTGCGCGCTTCGGTGTCGCTGGTGATTGCGGCACTGGCGGCGCAGGGCGAAACGCTTGTTTCGCGCATCTACCACCTCGATCGCGGCTATGAACGGCTGGAAGAGAAACTGGCCCTTTGCGGCGCGAACATCCAGCGCCTACGCTGAGTTTGACCTGCCCCGCCGCTTGCTGTAAGCAGCGGGCCATGACATTCGCCCTCACATCACCGCTGGTGCTGGCCCTGCCCAAAGGCCGCATCTACGAAGAACTGGAACCGCTGCTGCAAAAAGTCGGCATCGCGCCCGAGAAGAAATTCTTCGACGAACGCGACCGCTCGCTCGCCTTCGCCACCAACATCGACAAGCTTTCGCTCATCCGCGTGCGCAGTTTCGATGTTGCCACCTTCGTGGCCTATGGCGGCGCGCAGCTGGGCGTGTGCGGCTCCGACGTGATCGAGGAATTCCACTACCCGGATTTATACGCCCCGCTGGATTTAGGCATCGGCAAATGCCGCCTGAGCGTGGCCGAGCCTATCCACATGGCAGAAACCGATGACCCCACGCGCTGGAGCCATATCCGCGTCGCCACCAAATACCCGCACCTCACCCGGGCGCATTTCGCCGCGCGCGGCGTGCAGGCCGAATGCATCAAGCTCAGCGGCGCGATGGAGCTGGCCCCCGCCATCGGCCTGTCCGAGCGCATCGTCGATCTGGTCAGCAGCGGCGCGACGCTGAAGGCCAACGGCCTCGTCGAGGTCGAGAAAATCATGGATATTTCCTCGCGCCTGATCGTGCATCGCGGCGCGTTCAAAACCCGCGCCGAAGAAATCGCGCCGATCCTCGATGCCTTCCGCGAGGCGCTGGCATGAGCCTTTTGCTGCGCAGCACGGACGGCGATTTTGCGCAGCAATGGCGCGCCCGCCTTGCCAGCCGGCAGGGCGAAGTGAGCCATGTTGCGCCCGTCGTCGCCGACATCCTCGCCCGCGTGCGGCGCGAAGGCGACGCGGCCCTCGCCGCTTATACCGAGCAGTTCGACCGCGTGCGCGGGCAGCTGCGCATCTCCGCCGAAGAGATCGCCGGCGCGCAGGAAGCCTGCGCCCCCGCCGTGCGTGCGGCGCTGGCATTGGCCGCCGAACGCATTCGTGCCTACCATGAGATCCAACGCCCGCAGGATCACCGCTACACCGACGGAGCGGGCGTCACCCTCGGCTGGCAATACGCGCCGCTGGCCTCAGTCGGGCTCTATGTTCCCGGCGGTAAGGCAAGCTACCCAAGCTCGGTGCTGATGAACGCCATTCCGGCCAAAGTGGCGGGCGTGGCGCGCCTTGTCATGGTGGTGCCGACGCCGGACGGGGTCATCAACCCCGCCGTGCTGGTCGCCGCGCAACTGGCGGGCATCGACGAGATCTACCGCATCGGCGGCGCGCAGGCGGTGGCGGCACTGGCCTACGGCACCGAAACCATCGCGCCCGTCGCAAAAATCGTCGGCCCCGGCAACGCTTATGTCGCCGAAGCCAAGCGGCAGGTTTACGGCACCGTCGGCATCGACACCATCGCCGGGCCGAGCGAGATCCTCGTGGTGGCCGACGCGAAAAACGACCCCGACTGGATCGCCGCCGACCTGCTGAGCCAGGCCGAGCACGACGAAATGGCGCAATCCATCCTCATCACCAACGACGCGGCCTTTGCGCAGGCGGTGGGCGATGCGGTGGAGCGCACGCTGGCCACCTTGGAAAAACCCATCGCCCGCACCAGCTGGCAGGCGCATGGCGCGATGCTCGTGGTCGCCGACTGGGAAGAAGCGCTGACGCTGATCGAACAGATCGCGCCGGAACATCTCGAACTCGCCATCGACGGGCCCGAGGCAATGGCCGCGCGCGTGCGCGGCGCAGGGGCCATTTTCATGGGCCGCCACACGCCCGAGGCCATGGGCGACTACCTCGCTGGGCCGTCGCACGTGCTGCCCACTTCGGGCGCGGCGCGCTTTTCCAGCGGGCTCAGCGTGTTCGATTTCGTGAACCGCACCAGCCTGATCGGCTGCCCGGCAGGCGCCACGGCGCTGACCCACGCCGCCGCCACGCTGGCCGACGCCGAGGGCCTGCCCGCCCACGCGCTCAGCCTGCGGCTTCGCCTGCCGCGCTAGATTCGCCTTCTTGCAGTGCGGCGAAAACCGCGTATCCTAAAGCCCATGAGCGACGCGTTCCACACCGACCGGATTGAGCAAGTGACGCTGGACGATGCCAGCATCATCCGCCGCACGCCCGAGGTGGAGCATGAGCGCCGCGTCGCCATTTTCGACCTGGTCGAGGAAAACACCATTGCGCTGCTTGGCAAGCACGAGGCCCATCCCGGCCCGTATGCGCTGTTCATTTCGGTGCGCGAAAACCGGCTGACGCTGCGCTTCACCGACCGCAACGACGCCACCGCCGACGTGGTGGTGCCCCTCACCCCGTTCCGCCGCATCATCAAGGATTATTTCCTGATCTGCGAAAGCTATTACGAGGCGATCAAACACGCCCCGGCCGACAAAATCCAGACCATCGACATGGCACGCCGCAGCGTGCATAACGAGGGATCGGAACTGTTGCAGGAGCAGTTGGAAGCCTCGGTCAAAACCGACCTCGCCACCGCCCGCCGGCTGTTTACGCTGATTTGCGTGCTGCATATTAAGTAATGGGTGCATACCGCTTGCATCGGCGGCACGCCGTGCTATAAGCCCGGCCATGACAAAAGAAGAACTGCTCGAATTCAAAGGCATCGTTGCTGAAGTCCTGCCCAACACCATGTTCAAGGTGAAGCTGGAGAACGGCCACGAAGTGCTGGCCCATGCTTCGGGCTCCATGCGCAAAAACCGCATCCGCGTGCTGGTGGGCGACAAGGTGACGGTCGAGATGACCCCCTACGACCTGACCAAAGGCCGCATCAAATTCCGCGAGAAATAATGCCGGGCGCGTCGCGCCAGTTCATCCTTGCATCGGCATCGCCACGGCGGCTGGAATTGCTGGCGCTGATTGGCGTGGTGCCGACGCAGGTGGTACCCGCCGAACTCGACGAATCGGAACTTCCCGGCGAGCGACCGCTCACTTATGTGCGCCGCATTGCCGAGGCGAAGGCGCGCGCCGTCGCCGCGCTGCACCCGCAAGCGCTAGTGCTGGCAGCCGACACGACCGTGACGGTCGGAACCCGCATCCTGCAAAAACCGACCGATGCGGCGGAAGCACGGCGCTTCCTCGCCCTGCTCTCGGGCCGCCGCCACCGGGTGATGACCTGCGTGGCCGTGATGCGCGACGGCAAACTGCGCAGCAAAACGGTGACCACCCTGGTGCGTTTCTCGCGCCTCAGCACCGCGCAGATCGAGGACTACATCGCCAGCGGCGAATGGCAGGGCAAAGCGGGCGGCTACGCCATTCAAGGCCATGCGGCCGCGTTCATTCCGTTTATTTCCGGCTCGCACAGCAACGTGGTCGGCCTGCCGCTGCACGAGACGGCACAATTGCTTGGCCGCTAATCGGCCACCAGTTTCCCCAGCGTTTTGCCACCGAGAAGATGCACATGGAAATGGTGCACGCTCTGGCCGACCGAGGCACCGTTATTGGTAATCAGGCGATACTCGCCAACCCCAAGCTGCTGCGCCACCGCGCGCACGGCTTTGAAAAACCCTGCGATCTGCGCGTCGCTCGCCTGCGCGATGAAATCGTCGTAGCGGGCGAAGTCGCCTTTGGGAATGACCAGCACATGGGTCGGCGCGTTCGGCGCAATGTCGGGAAACGCCACGGCGTGCTCGTCTTCGTAGAGCTTGGTGGCCGGAATCTCGCCGCGCAGGATTTTGGCGAACACATTGTCGGTATCGTAGCTCATGCGGGTTTGCGCGCTTTCTTCTCGGCGATGCCGCTCACGCCCTCACGCCGCACCAGCTCGCCCATCACGTCTTCCCCGCGCACACCCACTGCCTGCCACAGCACCAGCAGGTGAAACAGCAAATCGGCGCTTTCGCTGACGACTTCGGCGGGCACGTTGCGCGCCGCCGCGATGGCGACTTCCACGCCTTCCTCGCCCACTTTTTTGCCCGCGCGCTCGGCGCCTTTGCTCAGCAGCTTGGCGACATAGCTGCTCGCCGGGTCGGCATTGCCCGCACGCTGCGCGATGACATGCCCAAGTTTTTCCAATTGCTCGTAGGTGCTCATGCCGCCAACCTTACCGCAATCTGCTGCGCTGCCAAGGCCTGTTTTACCTGCGCCACGCTGTAGGTGCCGAAATGGAATACGCTGGCGGCCAGCAGGCCGGTGGCCCCCGCCTGGGCGCCTTCAACAAAATGCTGCAGGCTGCCGACCCCGCCCGAAGCAATGAGCGGCAGGGTGGTTTTGGCCGAAATGCTGCGCAGCAAATCGAGGTCGTAGCCCGTTTTCGCGCCGTCGCGATCCATGCTGGTGACCAGCAATTCGCCCGCCCCCAACGCCTGCATGCGCTGCGCCCATGCGATGGCGTCGATCCCCGTCGGGTTGCGCCCGCCATGGGTAAAAATTTCCCATGTTCCGTCGGCCACTTTTTTTGCATCGATCGCCACGACGATGCATTGCGTACCGAATTTTTCGGCGGCCTCGGCCACGAATTCCGGGCGGCGCACGGCGGCGGAATTGATGCTGACCTTGTCGGCACCGGCAAGCAGCAGCGCGCGGATATCGTCGACCGCGCGCACACCGCCGCCCACCGTGAACGGCATGAAGCAGCGCGACGCGACCTGATCGACCATCTCGAGCAGCAGGCCGCGATTGTCGGAAGTGGCGGTGATGTCGAGGAAGCAAAGCTCGTCGGCGCCCTGCGCATCGTAGACCGCCGCCTGTTCGACGGGATCGCCCGCATCGACGAGGTTGACGAAATTTACACCCTTCACCACCCGCCCGTTATGCACGTCGAGGCAGGGAATAATGCGCACGGGAAAATTGGTCGCAGGAAGGGGGGCTTGCCCCCCCGTTGCATCGCTACTCCCTGCCGCAAGCGGCTCGCGCCCAAACGCGCTACGCGGTGTATCCATATCAGCCCCCCACCAGTTGAAGGGCGGCAGCGGGGTCGATGGTTTTTTCGTACAGCGCGCGGCCAAGGATGATGCCTTCGATACCCGAATCCTTGCGCGCGTTCACTTCGGCGATGTCGCGCAGCGTGCTCATGCCGCCGGAGAGGATCACGGGAATGGAAATCGCCTCGGCCAGCGCGGCGGTTTCATCGAGGTTGGGGCCCTGCAACGTGCCGTCGCGCGCGATGTCGGTGTAGATGATGGCGGCCACGCCCGCGTCTTCAAACTGCTTGGCGAGGTCGATCGCGCGCACGGTCGAGGTATCGACCCAGCCCTCAGTCGCGACCATGCCGCCGCGCGCGTCGATGCCCACCGCGATGCGGCCGGGATAGGCCTGCGCCGCCTCTTTCACCAGCGCCGGGTATTTGAGCGCGATGGTGCCGAGGATGACGCGGCTGATGCCCGCTTCCAGCCAGGCCGAAATGGATTCCATGCTGCGGATGCCACCGCCCAGCTGCACGGGAACATTCACCGTTTTCAAAATCGCATCGACCGCCGGGCGGTTGATGTGCGAACCGCTCACCGCGCCGTTCAAATCGACCACATGCAGATATTCAAACCCCAGGCGCGCGAAATTCTCCGCCTGCGCGGCGGGGTCGGGATTGTAGACGGTCGCTTTCTTCATGTCGCCTTTCAGCAGGCGCACGCACTGGCCGTCTTTCAGGTCGATGGCGGGGTAGAGTTTCATAGCAGGTTACTGAGCGGTTCCAGTTTCTTGTAGAAGAAATGGCCGCTCACCATGCCGGCATTCACATACTCGTAATAGGGCATGGTGCCCCATTCGGTATAGCCATGCTCGCGGTACACGGTGAGCGCGCGTTCCTGCGTTTCGCGCACGGCGATGTTGACGACGGAAAACCCGCCGCGCGCCGCTTCGCGCTCGGCCGCATCGAGCAGCATTTTCGCAAGGCCGTGCCCGCGCGCCCACGGGGCCACGAAATGCGCCTCGACGCTTACGGCGAAGGCCTGTGTTTCTTTCGATTTGGTGGGCCGCACCAGCTGGATGCTGGCTGCCACCACGCCATCGAGCTTGCCGATGAACAGGCTGCGCTGCGGCACCATGAGCACACCCTTCCAGTAGCTTTCCAACGTTTCAAGCATGGGCGGTGCCATCCAGTTAAACCCGATGCCGTCGCGGATCGCGTCTTCCGTCGCCTGGCACAGTTCGGTCAGCTCCACGTCGCGCAATTCGGTTTTATGTTCGACCAGCAGGCTATGGCTGGGTTTGGCTTCGGGCTGGGCCATCAGGCTTTCTCCAGGAAATTACGGATGAGTGTCAGGCCGGTTTGCTGGCTTTTTTCCGGGTGGAACTGGCTGGCCACAATATGGCCGCGCCCCACCATCGCTACAATATCGCCCCCATACTCGGTGGTGGCAAGCACTTCTTCGGGCCGCGCGCCATCGGCGGCATAGGAATGCACGAAATAGGCGAAATCGCCCGACTGGATGTGGTTCATGACCGCGTGCGGCGTGCGCAGGCACAGGCGGTTCCAGCCCATGTGCGGAATGCGCAATGTTGCGTCCGTCGGGGCGATTTTGCGCACCTCGCCCTCGAACCAGCCGAGGCCCGCGTGGCTGCCATGTTCGTGGCCGCGCGCAAACAGCATCTGCATGCCCACGCAAATGCCGAGGAACGGGGTGGTGCCGTAGCGCACATGCTGTTCGAGCGCGTCGCGCATGCCGGGCAGCGCGTTCAGGCCGCGCATGCAATCGGCAAACGCGCCAACACCGGGCAGCACGATATGGGTGACGTTGTTCAGCGCATCGGCATCGGTGACGATCTCGAGCACTGCGTCGCCGGGCATGACGCGGGCGAAGGCTTTGCGCACGGAATGCAGGTTGCCCGCCCCGCAATCAATGATGGCGACACGCATTACGCAACAACCAGACGGTCGAAATAACGGCGCTCGGCGAGCAGTTCGCTCTCGGCGCACACGATCGACACTTCGCGAAAACCGCTGCGCGCCAGTGCGGCGCGGCACATATCATGCGCCATGGCACCCACGCAGAATTGCAGGCCGAATTGCAGCACCAGCAGGCTCACCTTGCTGAGCCCGTAACGCATGCCCAGCACTTCGATGGCCGCCATGGCCAGCAGCACCAGCGCACTGGCGCGCCAGCAGCGATGCGCCGCCAGCCAGAAGAAATGGAACACGAACGCCCAGAACGCATAGCCCTCGCGCACCAGCACCACCCGCGCGCTCGGCTCGGCGAGGTCGGGGTTTTCATGCACGCTGTAGATCTGGCCCTTCATGCTATTGCTGCGTCAACACGCCCTTGGTGGAGGGCACCGCGTCGGCCTTGCGGGGGTCGATCTCGATCGACTGGCGCAGGCTGCGCGCGAGGCCCTTGTAGCAGCTTTCCACGATATGGTGGTTGTTCACGCCGTAGAGGTTTTCGATATGCAGCGTGGCGCCCGCCGTCTGCGCGAAGGCCTGGAACCATTCGCGGAACAGCTCGGTATCCATGTCGCCCAGTTTGGGTTTGGTGAACTCCACATTCCACACGAAATAGGGGCGGCCGGAAAGATCCATCGCCACGCGGGTGAGGGTCTCGTCCATCGGCGAGAGGGCGCTGCCATAGCGCATGATGCCACGGCGCTCGCCCAACGCATCGGCCACAGCCTTACCAATCGCAAGGCCGGTATCTTCCGTGGTGTGGTGGAAATCGATATGCAGATCGCCGCGGGCTTTCACCGTCAGGTCGATCAGCGAATGGCGCGAGAGCTGCTCGAGCATGTGGTCGAGGAAACCGATGCCGGTGCTGATCGCATACTGGCCGCTGCCGTCGAGGTTTACCTCAACAAAAATCTCGGTTTCTTTGGTTTTGCGTTCGACAATGGCAGTGCGGCTCATGGGGGCTCTCTTTCGGCGCTAACCCTAGGGCATGCGCGCCCGTGCGTCAATGGCGTCAGCGCGCCTGCGCCTGCATCTCGGGGGCAGCGGCCTGCACCCGGTCTTGCCATGCGCCATGCCCATGCTCGCGCTGCTTTTCCAGCACGGTGTCGATGGTTTTATCGTCGGCACCGAATAAATGGCTGATTTTGCGCGTGGCCGGGGCTACGATTTTCTCGCTATTGAACATATCCCAGCGGTGGAACGTGTTCGGGGCCATGGCGCGGCCGCCAATCAGCAACCCGTTGCTCACCATGCTGCCAAAGGTTTTGCCGAGCAGGATCTCCTGCCAGCGCAACGAGCTGCCCATGCGCTTTTGCGCGAACACGTTGATCGGTACCGAAAATGCGTTCCACACCACCGCCTGCGGCAGATGATCCATCTCGTATTCGTAGAGCTGCTGGGCTTTGGTGACAATCGCATCGTCGCCCACGGGCTGCGCCTGCCGCGTTGCCCAACGCTGGGCATCGCGCTGCGCGCCGCGGCGGAAGAACCCGCCTGCCACCGGCTCCAGCAGCCGGCGAATGCCATGCATCATGCCCGGGAAAAAGCGTTGCA
The DNA here is from genome assembly GCA_044341105.1 of Rickettsiales bacterium. Taxonomy (GTDB): domain Bacteria; phylum Pseudomonadota; class Alphaproteobacteria; order Rickettsiales; family UBA3002; genus QFOX01. Next base: position 9,148 of record JBIISI010000048.1, read on the forward strand.
CCATCACGGTGAGCGGCACAGCGCCGACATCACCGAAGAATTCGCCACCGAACCAATGGGCCGCGTTGTTTTTCAGGGTCGGTTCATGGTCGTGGCCATGACCGTGGTCATGGTCGTGCCCACAACCTGGCCCATGCTCGTGTTTTTTCTCCGGGCCGTGGTTGTGGCCGGGGCCATGGTCGTGCTTTTCAAAAATACTTTCCAGCCAACGCAGGCCGGTCGGCATGCGGTGCTCATGCACCGCGTCGGTCACCCATTTGCCGATATAGGGCTGGATAAAAATATCCGTCGTGCCGCAGGAGACGGCGTGGTTGATGGTGTACGCCCATTCGGAGGCTTTCTCCATCGGGTCTTTGCCGCGCTCGGCCTGCCGGGCGCTCAGGGCGGTGGTGCCCAGCAATTGCTGTTGCATGAATGGCAGGCTGGCCGCGGTGGCCACTGCGGGGCCGGCACCGTGCATGGCGTGGCCCGGCGCGGCGATGCGCTGCATCACGGCGCGATAAACCTCGCCACCTTCCGCCAGCGTTTCGGCAGTGGCGGCAGCGGGGTTGCGACGCGCTGCCAGCCAGTCGGCAGCGAGGCGCGAAGCATCCTGCTCGCCCAATACAGTGTTGAGTTTCTGCTGCAGCAGCGGGCGCAGCGCGCCCTCGGCGGCAAAGGCCTGCACCAGCGCCAGATGGCCCACCCGCTCGCCTTCCATGTTCTGCGCCACATGGATCACGGCATCGGCCCCATAGGCGGCGGGGTTAGCGGTAAAACGCGCCACCATTTCGGTGATTTTCTCGGGCGGCAACTGGTAGGGCTGGGTGGGCGGCGCGGGCTGCTGCGCCAGTTGGCGGGCTTCGCTGACAAACGCCGCGTCGCCAGTGAGTTGCGCCAGTGCACGCGCATCGGCCACACGGTGGGCGATGACCTGATCGGTCTGCTGGTGGGCGGCTTCCAGCGACATGGCGGTGTTGGTGGCCAGCGTGCTCAGCGCCTGATGATAGCCCATGGCAAACGCATGGCGGAATTCGTGGCTATCGAGCGCGGCCGCCAGCGCCGTGCGCTCCCGCGCGATGGCGGCCAGCACTGCCCCTTCATCGAGTCCTTTGGAAGCGCCGTCACGCAGGCGCTCTGCCACGCCGCGCAGGAACTGGCGGCGGCGGTATCCGGGCATATCGTTGGGGTCAGCCAAAGGCTGGGGCACGGCCGAATCGAATTGCGGAGCTTCTTGCACGGGCAAGGCTCTCTCCTTTTATGTTGTCTTCGTTGGCCCCACTATTGCGAATTACTCGCAACAAGTAAAATGAAGCTTTTGTGACAGTCGGTTTCCGAGAGCGCCCGGTGATTAATTTTTGACCTTTCTGGCCCAAGCGGTTACCCTAAGCCTATGACACAACGGCCCTTATCGATTGGCGACCCCGCCCCGTGGTTCACCGCCCCCACCCGCACCAATGAAACCTACCACCTCGATACGGCGGGCGGAATCTACATTGTCCTTAGCTTCTTCGGCAGTGGGGCACAGCCCTATGCGCAAACCCTCCTGCGCGAGGTGATGGGCCCATGGAAACCCTATTTCGACGGGCGGAAATATGTGTTTTACGGCGTGAGCGCCGATGCGGAAGATGAAACCGGCAACTGCCTGCCCCATGCCCTGCCCGGCATTCGCCATTTTTTCGACCGGCAGGGCGCGGTCAGCACCCTGTATGGTGCCTTGCCCGCACCCGGCCCGCGCGAGCGCCGCTATCGCCCGTTCACGGTCATTCTCGACCCGATGATGAAAATACTGGCCATCGTGCCGATGGACGACATCGATCAGCATCAGGCCCGGCTTGGCGAATTGCTGCGCACCCTGCCCGCGCTCGATGACCATGCAGGCGTGCCACTCAGCGCCCCGGTATTGATCGTTCCGCGCGTGTTCGAGCCGGAATTCTGCCGGGAACTGATTGGCCTCTACCAGGCGAGCGGCGGCAGGGAATCGGGCTTCATGCGCCAGCAGGGCGACACCACCGTCGGCATCCTGGATAGCAGCTTTAAAAAACGCCGCGATTTCGTATTCGAGCAGGAAGAGGAATATGCGCCCCTGCGCGCCGCCATCCGCACACGGCTCGTCACCCGGCTGATTCCGGAGATTTACAAAGCCTTCCAATACCATGTCACCCATATCGAACGTTACATCGTGGCGTGCTACGACGGGCAGGAAGGGGGGTTCTTCCGGCGCCACCGCGACAACACCACCACCGCCACGGCCCATCGCCGCTTTGCCTGCACGCTGAATTTGAACACCGACGAGTATGAAGGCGGCGAGCTGATGTTTCCCGAATTCGGCACCGGTCGCTACCGTGCCCCTACCGGTGGTGCGGTGATTTTCTCGTGCTCGCTGCTGCACGAAGCACTGCCCGTCACCCGCGGCTTGCGCTATGCGTTCCTGCCGTTTTTATACGACGAGGAAGCCGCCCGGCTGCGCCGCGAAAACAGCAGCGCCATCCGCGACGAAACCGGCTTCGACACCGCCACGCCGCAATTGCCACCGGCCTAGCGCAGCGATTTTTCCATGCGGATATGGGGGATGGTTTTCTCGAGAAACTCATCGCCCACCGTCGAGTAGCCGAGCTTCTCATAGAATACCTGCGCGTTCAGGCGGGCGTGGAGCATAACCTTGTCGACCCCTTCCTGAAAGCCGTGCGCTTCGGCATGCTGCATCAGCAGCGCGCCGATGCCTTTGCCCTGATAGCCGGGGTCCACCACCATCTGCTTAATACGCAGCACGGTCGGCCCATCCATGTAGTGCGACACCCCGCCGATCACTTTGTCGTCGTCCATGGCGACAAGATGGGTGCGGTTCGCATCGCCCGCGCGATCATCCTCGATCATCACCAGCCCGAGCGGCTTGCGCAGCAATTGCTCGCGCAATGCCAGCGCCTGCTCGTAGCGCGGGCTCTCGAAGGGGGCCGTTTCCACGCGGTATTCGCTCATGATCGGCCTAGGCTTTCTTCACGAACTGGGTTTTCAGCACCAGCCCGCGCACTTTCTCGTGGTTGCACTCGATCTCGCCCTCATCGTAGGTGAGGCGGATATTCTTGACCGTGGTGCCACGCTTGAGCGTCACGCCCGCGCCTTTCACCGGCAGGTCTTTAATCAACGTGACCGAGTCACCATCCTGCAGGCGGTTGCCGTTGCTGTCTTTTACAATGAGTTCGTCGTCGGTCATGGTTGTTCTTCCGTAGGGGTTAAATCTGTGATGCATACCATGCAGCGGTGGCGATCAGGCCCTGCTCCACGGTGTGCGTGGGCTGATACCCAAGCCATTGTGCCGCACGGCCAGTATCGGCCAGCGAGTGCCGCACATCGCCAGGGCGAAAATCGCGATGCACTACTTCAGGCAGCGCGCTTTCCGGCTTCAGCACCGCGACCTGTGCCCGAATCAATGCGCATAGCGTATTCAGCGTGGTCTGTTCGCCCACGGCCACATTCACCACCGCGCCAAATGCTTCCGCTGACGCCGCTGCCCCGGCTAGCAAATTGGCCTGCACCGCGTTGGCCACGTAGCAGAAATCGCGGCTGGTTTCACCGTCGCCGTTCATGATGCAGGCTTCGCCGCGCAGCAGGCTGGTGAACCAGAGCGGAATCACCGCCGCATAGGGGCCGTTGGGGTTCTGGCGCGGGCCGAACACGTTGAAATAGCGCACGCCGATGGTTTCCATACCGTAGCATTGGTGGAAAATATGGGCGTAGGTATCGTTGATCTGTTTGGTCGCGGCATAGGGCGATAGCGGCCGCCCCTCGGCCCCCTCCACTTTCGGCATGGCCGCACTGTCGCCATACACCGAACTGGAGGAAGCATAGACGAAGCGTTTCACCCCCGCATCGCGCGCGGCGAGCAGCATGTTCAGCGTGCCGGTGACGTTCACCTCATGCACGAGCAGCGGCTGTGCCAGCGAGCGCGGCACGCTGCCAAGCGCCGCCTGGTGCAGCACCACATCAACCCCCTGCACAGCCTGCTGGCAGGTTTGCGGATCACGGATATCGCCTTCGATGAAATGAAAGGCCGCGTGCCCATGGGCGATGCCGTCCAGCGCATCGCGCGGGCTGTTGGCAAAATTGTCGAGCCCCACCACCTGCTGGCCGAGCGCAAGCAGCGTTTCGACCAGATGCGAACCGATGAACCCGGCAGCCCCCGTCACCAGCCAGCGTTTCGGGCGGGCGGCCAGTTCGGCGCAAAGGGTACTGTAGGCGGTGCTCATGGGTGCCTTTGGTGAACCAGATACGCCGGGCGCGGTCAAGCGCCGAGGGGTTTGCTTCCCATCACCGACCAGCTATAGCCGTGGCGGTGATGGAGGGCGATGTCGGCAAATCCCGCATCATGCAGCAGCGCTTCGGCCTCGGCGCGCGTGTAATATTTCGCGTAGGCAGGGTTCAGCTGGTCGAAAATCACCAGGAAACGCTGCGCCGGGGTGAGCTGCGCCAACACCCGCTCGCTATAGGCTTTGAGCGGAAAGGCAGGCAGGCGTTTGGCCACCGCCACATACACCCCAAGCGCCGCATTGAGTACATGGCAAAGCCCGCGCAGCATGCGGTCGGGCAGCCGCCGTGTGATCGCACGAAGCGGCAGCGCGATGCTCAGATACAGCCCATTGCCCTCGCGCGCATACAGCCACAGGAAAATACGCCCGCCCGGCTTCAGGCTTTCCATGGCGCGGCGCATGACCGCCGCCGCATCGGGAATGTGGTGGATCACGCCGAGCGAAATTACGAGATCGAGATCGTGGCCGGGGAACTGGTCGCCGGTGGTCGCGGCATAGGTGATGGCATGCTGGCGCGCGCGGGTGTTGGCGCGCAGCACTTCCATCGCCCGCGAGGGCTCCACGGCGATGACATGCGCGGCCCCGGCATCCAGCAACATGTTGACGATGCGACCGGTGCCGCTGCCGATATCGGCCACGCGCGCACCGGCGATCGCCTCGGTCGCGAGCAGCGGCTGCAGCACATCGCGCAGGTATTCGACCGAGCCGTAATAGCCGTCATTGTCGGTGTAGGTGGTCCATTGCGCGCCGAAATCGCGGATGGTCTGTTCGCCCAGATTCTGCATGCGCGCAGTCTGGAGTAACGCGGCAGCGAGTCAAGCGCTCATATAAGTGCGGCGGCACGTAGACAGCGCCCCCAAATCCCTTTAACACCGCTGCATGATACGATGGATGCAATCGCCAGCGCAGCAGGTGTGGCTCGCAACAGCAATCGCGGCGCTCATGCTGTTTGCGGGTTTTTATGCTTGTGCAAATGCCGATTTCCGCGCCTCCGACGATAATCTCTGGCTGTATGTCGCCGCCCACAAACTGCGCAGCGATGCGGTCGCCACGCAGGAAGCCGGGCTGATTAAGGCGCTGGAAACAGCGGGCTATCGCGGCGAAGGCCTCGATCGGATGACCATGCGCCAGACCTATGACCGCAACTATTTCGCGGCGCTGGCGCTTTACCCGCTGGGCTATGCATTCGTGCCCATACAATCCGATCATTATGCCACTTCGCTGATGCTGCGCGTGGCGGCCGGGTTTGCCGCCAGCATGGGGATGGTTTCGCTGGTGCTGCTGCTGGTGGTCGCGCGCCTCGGCAACCCGCGGCTGGCATGGGCAACCGCCCTCGGCCTCGCTTTCTGCCTGATCGGGCTGTCCGGCGAGGGATTTTATTTTATCCTGCGCCCAAGCGATACGTTGCTGCCGTTTTTGTTCCACGCCGTGGTCGATCCCGGCCCGCAATTTTCGCTGTTTGGCTTCACCCCGCGCAGCCAGTTCGCCATTGTCATGCTGGCAGCATTTTTGCTGCGATGGCAAGCGTGGCACAGCGGCAGCTATGCGCTGCTGCTGCTGGCCATGCTGTTTCACCAGAGCCATGGCGGTTTCATGATGGCGGTGCTGCTGGGCATGGATGTGCTGTGGCGCGGCTGGGGGCTGCTGCGTGAGAAGCGCACACTGGCACTGATCGCCCTGATGGTAGCGCTCTTTTGCGTGCGTGAATCGCTCTGGCGCTATATCGGCTGGCAGGCAGGAGCAGGCCTTGCGACGGCGGCAGGCATGCTCGCCATCGCCGCCCTTGCCCTGCAGCACTACCCCACCCCCGGCTGGCTGCGCCGCCTGCGCGCGTGGGCAGGCATCCACCCCGTACTGGCCGATAGCAGTGGCTTGCTTGCCATCCTACTGGTGTTGTCCATCCTCACCGGCACGGCACATCTGTGGGCCGGGCAGGTTGCCTACACCTATTTCTGGGGCCAGTTGCCCAGCCGTTTCATGGCGATGGTGCAGCCCGTGCTGGCGACCGCACTGGCCCATGGCGTGCTGCATTGCGCCCATGGTTGGCAGCGCCCGGCCTTCACCGGCGCGATCGTCCTTGCCGTGATGGTGCGCCTCGCCTGCTGGCCGTGGCACGACGCGCCCATGGCCGAAGCCATGGCCACCACGCGCGACTACGCCGCACGGCTGGCTGCGATGCCACCCTATTCCGCCAGCCAGCAGCCACAGATTTACCACGAACCTGTCTGGTATTACGCGCTGGCGCGCGCGGCCGATGGCCTGCCTTCCGGCGGCCTTGGCGCCCTGTTTACTTCGCCACCCCGATCTTCGTCCGACCCAGTGCCATAAGCACGGCGTTGCGCCCGGCACGAAGCCACGGATAAAGCAGCCGCGCCGTGGCCGCATGGCTGAAAATGCGCGCATTGATGCGGTTAAGCAGGCTTGAGCGCGTGGAAAGCAGCGCCAGACGGTGCATGCATTCCGCGCCGTGATAGAGCGCGCCCTGCAAATGCAGCACTGACCCGCCCCCTATAAATAGGTCCACTTCTAGAGTTACAACTGGGAGTATAGGAACCATTGATAGGGAGGATATTTATGGCGAGGAAGCGCTATACGGCGGAGCAGATCATCGGGCACTTACGC
>JBIISI010000049.1:0-15943 GCA_044341105.1 Rickettsiales bacterium
CGCCCTCGAAATATTACAAACTCGATTACGCCGCCCCCGCCGTCATGTTCTTCGGCAACTCGCTGTATGCCATGTCGAAGAAAAACGGCGGCGATATTCGCAGCAACGCGATGGTCGACGACGTGTATATCGTCGCCGCGCAGGTGCTGAACAAACAGCCCGAGAACCTGCGCGAGGCGGCGATCGAATCGACCGCCAAATTCCTCGGCACGCGTCCGGAAATCAACGACACCCGCATCGATATCATCGAAAAACTGCGCGCGCAGATGGAAATCCAGCGCAGCAGCCCATGGTTCGAGAAAACGCCCCTACCCGCCTATACCCCGCAACCCAAACGCGGGCGCAGCACCCGCAGCGACGGCGTGGCCGAACCCGCCGCCGCCAACGACAACCCGCCCACCGTGGTGCAGGCAAGCGGTGCGCAGGTAATGGCCGAGAAACTGGCAGCACCAGCGGCCATCAGCCGCTAACCAAAAAGAAACCGGAACGCTTACGCGTCGACCATCGCTTTCAGCGCGTTGGCCTGGATGAAGTCGCGACGGGGTTCCACCACATCGCCCATCAGCGTGCTGAAGGCTTCGTCGGCAGCCGCCGCATCGTTCACCGTCACTTTCAGCAGCGTGCGCTTTTGCGCGTCGAGCGTGGTTTCCCAGAGTTGCTCCGGGTTCATCTCGCCCAGCCCTTTGAAGCGCTGGATGCTCATGCCCTTTTTGCCCATGTCGATCACGGCCTTGTAAAGCTGGTTCGGCGTGGCGACGGTGGTTTCCGTGCCTTTGCGCACCAGCGTTCCGGCGCTGGCGAAATCGGCTTTCAGGCTGGCGTGCAGCGCGGCGATTTCTTTGCCCTCACGGCTTCCCAGCCACTTCTCTTCCAGCAACACATGCTCGACCACCGAGCGCACGGTGCGGGCTACGCTCACGCCCTGCTCGGTTTTGCTGGCTTTCCACGCCACCGCGCCGGGCGCGATGCGGTTCAGCGTTTGCTCGAACAGCTCGGCGCTGCCGCCAGCGAACAGGTTGGCGAGCGCGGCGGCTTCCACCATCTCCATCGGCACGCGACGGGTAAGCGGAGACATCAGGTCAACGATATGCGCGACCTCTTTGATTTTTGCGGCCAAGGCATCGCCGGTCAGCGTGGCGCCTGCGAGCGTCAGCGCCCCCTCATCCAGCACGGCGGATTGCAGGAATTCCTCCAGCGCCACGTCGTTTTTCAGGTACGTTTCCGACTGGCCGCGCTTCACTTTGTAAAGCGGCGGCTGGGCGATGTAGAGATAGCCTTTCTCGATCAGCTCCGGCATCTGGCGGTAGAAGAAGGTAAGCAGCAGCGTGCGGATGTGGGAGCCGTCCACGTCAGCATCGGTCATGATGATGATTTTGTGGTAGCGCGCCTTGCCGGCGTTGAATTCTTCGCGGCCAATGCCGGTGCCGATGGCGGTAATCAGCGTGCCGATCTCCTGTGAGCTGAGCATTTTGTCGAAACGCGCGCGCTCGACGTTCAGGATCTTGCCCTTCAGCGGAAGGATGGCCTGCGTTTTGCGGTCGCGGCCCTGCTTCGCCGAACCACCTGCCGAGTCACCCTCGACGATGAAAAGTTCGGAAAGCGCCGGGTCTTTTTCCTGGCAATCGGCCAGCTTGCCGGGCAGCGATGCAATGTCGAGCGCACCTTTGCGACGGGTCAGCTCACGCGCTTTGCGGGCGGCTTCGCGCGCGGCGGCGGCTTCCACGATTTTGCCGATAATCATGCGCGCTTCGGTGGGGTGTTCTTCAAACCACTGGCCGAGCTTGTCGGCGGCGATTTGTTCCACCACCGGGCGCACTTCACTGCTCACCAGCTTGTCTTTGGTCTGCGAGCTGAATTTGGGATCGGGCACCTTCACGGAGATGATGGTGGTGAGGCCCTCGCGCGCGTCGTCGCCGCTGAGATCGACCTTCTCTTTCTTAGCAATTCCTGATGCTTGCGCGTAGTTATTGATGCAACGGGTGAGTGCGCCACGGAAGCCCTGCAGGTGCGTGCCGCCATCGCGCTGGCGAATGTTGTTGGTGAAGGTGAGCGTGTTCTCGTGGTACGAATCGTTCCACTGCATCGCCACTTCGACCGTGATGCCGTTTTTCTCGCCGCCCATTACGATGGTGGGGTGCAGCGCGGTTTTGCTGCGGTCGAGGTATTTCACGTACGCCTCGGTGCCGCCCTCGTAATAGAATTCACCTTCCTTGGGCTCTTCGCCGCGCTTGTCGGCCAGCACAATGCGCACGCCCGAATTCAGGAACGCCAGCTCGCGGATGCGCGCTTCCAGCGTGGCGTAATCGAAGACGATGGCCGAGAAGGTTTCGGCGCTGGGGAAGAAGGTGACTTGCGTGCCCTTCTTGCCGTTCGCGTCGCCCACCACTTTCAGCGGGGCCTGCGCCACGCCGTGGGCGAAGCGCACGTAATGCTCCTTGCCATCGCGCCAAATTTTCAGGTCGAGCCATTCGGAAAGCGCGTTCACCACCGACACGCCCACGCCGTGCAGGCCGCCGGAAACTTTGTAGCTGTTCTGGTCGAACTTGCCGCCCGCATGCAGCTCGGTCATGATGACTTCGGCGGCGCTACGGCCTTCGGTTTTATGCATGTCGACCGGAATGCCGCGACCGTTATCTTCCACCGTCACCGATCCGTCGGCGTTGATGGCGACGTAGATTTTGTCGCAATGGCCGGCGAGCGATTCGTCGATCGCGTTGTCGAGCACTTCGTAGACCATGTGGTGCAGGCCCGAGCCGTCGTCGGTGTCGCCGATATACATGCCGGGGCGCTTGCGCACGGCTTCCAGCCCTTTGAGCACTTTAATCGAATCCGCGCCATATTCGGCGGCGTTGGCGGGCGAGCCCGTGACGTTCTGGTCTTCGTTCATCTGTACTGCTTTCTCGGCGCTCATGGTCTTGCCTTATCCGTTATCATTCCTGCGAACGCAGGAATCTCCTTTTTGCTGCTTCCCAAAGGGGATTCCTGCGTTCGCAGGAATGACAAAAAAGAGCGTTAATTTTTTACTCGACCGCGCACCGTTCCACCAGCGATTTCCAGATGGGTACAAAACCCTTCAATCCCTTGGAAATCTGCGGCGTCGGTGCCGGTCATCCATGCTTGTATCGCACTTGCGCGAATGAGGTCAAAAAGCCCCCTTCGCTTATCCACATCCAAATGCGCCACCACCTCGTCGAGAAGCAGGATGGGAGCCACGCCGCACCATGCCACCCGCGCCCGCGCCGCAGCCAGAATGAGCGACAATAACACGGCCTTCTGTTCGCCGGTCGAGCAGCGCTCGGCCAGCATGTTTTTCTCGCGGTGAATCACGTGGAAATGGCTGCGATGCGCGCCCTCGCCCGCCCGGCCCGCCGCACTGTCGATGGGGCGAAGCTCGCGCAGGCGCTCGGCCAGCTTGCTCTCGGCGTCGAGCGCGCTCGCCCCCTCGCCCAACCAGCCTTCCAGCGTGCCCTGCAGGGCAATGAAGGCGCGCGGAAAGCCGGCCAGCTTCTCGGCCAAATGGGCGCTGATGCGCTCGATCGCCTCGAGCCGCGCGAGGGTGATGGCGACCGCATGCTCGGCCATTTGTTGCTCCAACACCGAAAGCCAATACGGGTCGGCACGGCCACGATCGGTCAGCAGGCGGTTGCGCTCGCGCATACTCACCTCATAGGCGGTGACGCGCGCGGCGTGTTCGTGGCTGAAACTGTAGGTCAGCCGGTCGAGCAGCTTGCGCCGCGCCGTGCCGCCTTCCATGAACACGCCGTCCATACCGGGGGTGAGCCACTGGATGCAGGCATGCTCGGCCAGCAGCGCCTGCTTGCGCACCGGCACGCCATCAACGCGGATGAGACGTTTTTCGGCGACGGATTCCGCGTCGCGTCCGGTGCCGATCTGCGTGGCGCGCCCATCCGTTTGCACCGTGGCGGCGACCACCCATGGCCGCTCCTGCGCGCCATCCATGCGGTCCATCTCGCGCAGCTTGCCACCGCGCATGCCGCGCCCGGGCGCGAGCAGCGAAATGGCTTCCAGAATATTGGTTTTTCCTGCCCCATTATGGCCAGTGAGCACCACCGGCTGGGCTGGGATTGCCAGTTGAAGCGCGGCGTAATTGCGGAAATTTTCAAGCGTGAGTGTCGTGATGGCGTGGGGTGACGTGGTCATGATGCAATGCTAGTGCGAGCGGCGGCAAATCACAACGAAAACACAGCCGCCGTTTCGGTCAAAAGGGGTGAGATGCCAGAAGCCTGGCACGCGCAACAACGGAGTGTAGCAGCGCTACATGACGAAGCGCGTATGCGTAGCGACGACGCAGATCGCCGCTTTTCACCGAAACTTACACCCGCATCGGCATGATAACATACAGCGCACCGACATCGGCGGGGTCGCGCACGATGGTGGGGCTGTTGCTGTCGGCGAAGACGAACTGGGCGGTTTCGCCTTCCACTTGCGCCATCATGTCGAGCAAATAGCGGCTGTTGAAGCCGATCTCGACCGCGTCGGCGCCGTAGGACACGCTGAGTTCTTCGGTCGCGGTGCCTTGCTCGCTCGAGCTGGCCGACAGGGTGATTTTGCTGCCGCCCACGGCGAGCTTGATGCCGCGCGACTTTTCGTTGGTGATGACCGACACGCGATCGACCGCGCTGGAGAAGGCTTTGCCGTCCACTTCCATCACCTTGTCGTTGCCGGTAGGGATCACGCGCTCGTAATCCGGGAAGGTGCCGTCGATGAGCTTGCTCACCAGCACCGCGTTGCCGATTTTAAAGCGCACTTTGCTTTCCGACAGCGCGATTTCCACTTTCTCGGCGGATTCTTCGAGCAGCTTGTACAGCTCGGCCACGGTTTTGCGCGGAATGATCACGCCCGGAATTTGTTCCGCCCCTTCGGGCAGGCCCACTTCCATGCGCGCCAGGCGGTGCCCGTCGGTCGCCACTGCGCGCAGCACGGCCGCGCCGTTATTGCTCGCCGCATGCAGGTACACGCCGTTCAGGTAGTAGCGGGTTTCCTCGGTCGAGATCGCGAAGCGGGTTTTCTCGAGCAGCGCCTTGCATTCCGCCGGGGTGATGGCAAAGCTGTGCGCCAGCTCGCCTTCGGCCATGACGGGGAAATCGTCGACCGCGAGGCTGGCCACCGAGAATTTCGACTGGCCGGCGGTGATGGTGACTTTGCCGCCTTTTTCGGTCTGGCTGAGGGCGATGTTCGAGCCATCCGGCAGTTTGCGCACGATCTCGTAGAACATGTGCGCGGGCACGGTGGTGGCCCCGGCGTCCTGCACGTCGGCCTTCACGTGTTCGACGATGGCGATGTCCATGTCGGTCGCGGTCAGGCTCAACTGGCCGTTGACCGCATCGAGCTTTACGTTGGCGAGGATGGGGATGGTGCCGCGGCGCTCGACCACGGATTGGATGGGGGCCAGCGCCTTCAGCAGCACCGCGCGTTCAATGACGAGTTTCATAGCTTGCTCCTTCTTGGACGATGGAGCCGATTCATCGAGTTTGCGTGCTGCGTCAGCCATAACCTTCCCCATGCAGTTTTATGGGGTATTTATAGGGAATCGCCGCGCGCCCTGCCAAGGTTTTTTGCAGTTATGCACAAATAAAAACAGCGGCTGTTCAGCCGCTGTTTTTGTTCAGGGAATCGGCTCCTACGTCGCCGATTGCAGCATGCGCATCAGCAGTTCCACGTCGTCGGCGAACTCTTTGTCGGCGCGGGCCAGTTCGTCGATGCGTTTCACGGCGTGCATCACGGTGGTGTGGTCCTTGCCGCCGAATTTGCGGCCGATTTCGGGGAGCGATTTGGTGGTGAGTTTCTTGGCGCGGTACATCGCGATCTGGCGGGGGCGGGCAATGGCCACGCTGCGGCGGGCCGAATGCATGTCGCTCACTTTAATATTAAAGTGCGCGGCCACTTTCTTTTGAATGTCTTCAATCGTGATGCGACGATCGTTGGCACGGAGAATGTCGTGGAGGACTTCCTGCGTGCTCTCGAGCGTGACGGAGCCGCCGACCAGCGTGGCGTGGGCGACGACGCGGTTGAGCGCGCCTTCGAGTTCGCGCACGTTGCTGGTGATTTTGTGGGCGAGGAATTCGAGCACGCGCGCCGGTACATGGGCGTTCGGCATTTTCTCGATCTTGCTTTGCAGAATGCCCAAACGCAGCTCGTAGCTGGTGGTGTGGATGTCGGTCACCAGACCCCAGCCGAGGCGCGAGCGGATGCGTTCTTCCATGCCCTCGAGGTCGGCGGGCGAACGGTCGCCGCTGATGATGAGCTGCTTGTGCTGGTCGATCAGCGCGTTGAAGGTGTGGAAGAATTCTTCCTGCGTCGAATCTTTCCCGGCGATAAATTGCACGTCGTCGATCATCAGTACGTCGACCGAGCGGAAATATTCCTTGAAGGCCATTGTATCTTTGGAACGCAGCGCGCGGATGAACAGATACATGAACTTCTCGGCGCTGAGATAGACGACTTTGCGCGAGGGATCGGTCTTGCGGATATGCCAGGCGATGGCGTGCATGAGGTGGGTTTTGCCGAGGCCGACGCCGCCATAAAGGAAGAGCGGGTTGCCGCCGGGCACCACCGCCGGGCTGTCGGCCACGCGGCGGGCGGCGGCGTGGGCCAGCTCGTTGGGCTTGCCGACCACGAAATTATCGAACGTGTAGCGCGGATCGAGCGGGGCGCTGATACTGTCGGGGTTGATGGGTTTGTCGTCGTTCGCGTTGGCGGCGCGGCCCATCATCGCGGCTTCGATGCCACCGGCCTGCTGCGGCGCGGGCTGGGCGCTGGCCACGGCCACCGGCTCGGGCTTCACGAAAATATCGACCGAATGCACGGACTGGTCTTCCTGGCACCAGAACCGCAGGATGTTTTCGGCGTAGTGGCCGATGATCCATTCGCGCATGAAGCGCGTGGGCACCGTAATCATCACTTGGCCATTCTTTACATCGGCGAGCTTCAGCGGCTGCAGCCAGCTTTTGAAAATCGCTTCCCCGTAGCTCACGCGGAGTTTTTCGCGTACCCGCTCCCAGCGGGCGAAATGGTCGGGGCGGCGGTGTTGAATGGATTGGGGATGCTCGGCCATGTATCTACTTTCTTATTATGCTTGAAACCAAGGCAGGTTGACGGCTTTCCATCCGTTCACTTTCCCGCGCTGGTGGAGGTTGTTCATATCCCCCTCAAACCCGCCGGCCACGTTATAGGCCTGCGTGTAACCGGCCGCGGTGGCTGCGATGGCAGCGTCGAGCGAACGGCCCCCGGTCTTGCACAGGAAATAGACAGGCGCGGACTTATCCGGCACGGCGGCTTCCAGTTGCGATACAAAATCGGGGTTGAGGGTAAAGCTGGGGTAGAATTTCCACGAAACCGTGGCCACTTCCTTGCCAATGCTGCGCAGGTCGGGCAGACCCGCGAACATCCATTCCGGTTGGGTACGCACATCAATGAGCTGGGCAGTTGGCTGCGCCTGCAGGGCATCCCACGCTTCTTGCGGGGAAATATCCCCGGCAAACGGCAAAGGGTTAGCATGCAATGCGGACATAGCGCATCATCCCATAAAGAGTGTGAACCGCCTGGAATCAGGCAAAAGGAAGGGTTTGCTGCCGACGGGGCAGCGACACACAGGAAATATTCAGACTTTTATAGCTTTTGAGAGGCGAGGCCGGAAGCTTACGCTGCCAGAGCCTTCACGCGTGCCGCCAGACGGCTGACTTTACGCGACGCCGTATTCTGGGGCAGAACGCCCTTCGATACGCCGCGCATAATTTCCGGCTGTGCGTTTTTCAGTGCTGCCTGGGCTTCTGCTGCGTTGCCGCTAGCAATGGCCGTTTCAACCTTCTTGATGAAGGTACGGATGCGGCTAACGCGCGAACGGTTGACTGCCGTGCGCGATTCGGTTTGCCGGATACGTTTTTTTGCCGATTTGTGGTGTGCCATTTTTAGGAACCCATCTTCACTTTTTGTTGTTGCATGTCTCGTTGTCGAGAGGTCGGAAACTAGTCAGGCGATTGTCCACCGTCAAGCGCTTTTATGCACAGGGGTGAAGTTTTTTTTCGCAGCGCGGCAAACCCGCAGAAAATCTAGTGTTTTTTGGCTTTCCCGCGCAAAGGCTGGCATTGCGGACACCAATAGGTAGAACGCCCGGTTTGCACCTCCATTTTAAGGGTGGTTTGGCATCGGTTGCAGGGGTCGCCATCGCGGTCGTAAACATGGAAGTGATGCTGGAAATATCCGCCCGTGCCATCGGCCCCCACATAGTCGCGCAGGGTCGAGCCGCCGGAGGCAATCGCCGCCTCCAGCGTGGTGCGGATGGCGGGCACGATGGCGGCCGCCATCTTTGCGGCCTTATCACTTGATAAATATGGATTTATGCCAGCAAGATGGAGCGCTTCCGAGGCATAGATATTGCCTACGCCAACCACCAGTTTCTGGTCCATAAGCGTGGGTTTGATGGGCCCGCTACGACGCGCAAGCTGCGCCGCCAGGTAGGCGGCATTAAAGGCGTCGGAAAGCGGTTCCGGCCCAAGGTTTGCCAGCAATTTATGGGCGGAATCGGCCCCGGTTTGTAGCAGATCCATGACCCCGAACCGGCGCGGATCGTGGAACACACAGACATGATCGCCTTCCAGCCAGAACAGCACGTGATCGTGGGGTTTTGGCTGGTATTCCCCCGCCGCCAACACGCGGAAACTGCCCGACATGCCCAGATGTGCGAGGATGCTCTCGCCGGAATCGAGGTCGATCAGCAAATATTTCGCCCGGCGGCGCACGGCAGTGATGCGCCGCCCGTCGACCCGCGCCTCGAAATCATCCGGCAGGGGAAAGCGCAGGTCACGGCGGCGCAATTCCGCCGCGTCGATGCGGCGGCCGACGATGGCCTGCGCGAGGCCGCGGCGTGTGGTTTCCACTTCGGGTAATTCGGGCATTGTTCTCCTCGGCAAAAGACGCTACGACGCTGCCGGGATAGGTAGCGCATGGATCAGCAAACACAAGAACAGTTCGGGTTTGAGCGCGTCGGCAGCGGCGAAAAGCAGCAGCGCGTGCGCGGCGTGTTTTCCTCCGTCGCCGAGAATTACGACATCATGAACGACATGATGTCGGGCGGCATGCACCGGCTGTGGAAGAACGAGTTCGTGCGCCGGGTGCATGTGGGTGCCAACGCCGCCATTCTGGATTTGGCCGGCGGCACCGGCGATATCGCCGTGCGGCTGCGCGCCCGCACGGGTGCAGCGGTGACCGTGTGCGACATCAACCACGACATGCTGAAGGTGGGTCGCGCCCGCCAGTTCGATGCCGGCAAAAGCGAGGGGCTGCGTTTCGTGTGCGGCAATGCCGAGCATTTGCCGGTGGCCGATGGATCGCTCGACGTGATTACCATCGCGTTCGGCCTGCGCAACGTCACCCACATCCAGCAGGCACTGAACGATGCTTTCCGTGCCTTGAAGCCCGGCGGCACATTTTTGTGCCTCGAATTCAGCCATGTGCAAAACCCGCTGCTGAAGAAAATCTACGACGGCTATTCCTTCGCGGCGATCCCGAAAATCGGTGAGATCATCGCGAAGGACCGCGCCAGCTACCAGTATCTTGTTGAATCCATCCGCATGTTCCCCAAGCAGGAAAAACTGGTGGCGATGATGACGCAGGCCGGCTTCGCCCGCGCCAATTATAAAAACCTCACCTTCGGCGTGGTCGCCATCCATCAGGGGTGGAAAATCTGATGCTGCGGAACCTGCGTTATTCGACTCGGCTTTTGGGCATCGGCTGGGTGCTGGCGCGGCACGATGCGCTGTTCGGGCTGGAAGCCATCGGTGCGCCGGGCCTGCTTTTGTGGGTTTGTCGCCGCGTAGCGCGCCGCACCAGCGCGCGCCCGGGTGTGCGTCTCGCCAACGCGCTTCAGGCGCTGGGGCCAAGCTTCATTAAAGCCGGGCAAATGCTTTCCACCCGCGCCGATTTGATCGGCGACCAGATCGCCGCCGACCTTACGATTTTGCAAGACCGGCTGCCGCCCTTCTCCACCGCCCTCGCCAAACGATTGGTGGAAGAACAACTCGGCGCGCCGCTGACCGAACTGTTCGCGCAATTCGACGAACAGGCCGTGGCCGCTGCCTCCATCGCGCAGGTGCATTTCGCCCTCACGCCCGACGGGCGCGAAGTGGCGGTCAAAATCCTGCGCCCCGGGGTGGAAGAAGCGTTCCAGCGCGACATCGACCTGATGTTCTGGCTGGCGCAGCACGCGCAGCGGCGCATGCGCCTTGCCAAGCGGCTGAAGCCGGTGCAGGTGGTCGAAGTGTTCGCCAACACGATCCATATCGAGCTCGATTTGCGCTTAGAGGCCGCCGCCGCCGAGGAGCTGAAAACCAACACCAAAAACGACGCCGATTTTTATGTGCCCGTGGTCGACTGGGCGCGCACCGCGCGGCGCGTGCTCACCACCGAGCGCATTCGTGGCATTTCGGCAGGCGACACGGCCGGGCTGGAAGCAGCCGGGCTATCGCGCGATGCGATCATGGAAAAAGCCGCCAACAGCTTTTTCAACCAGGTGTTCCGCGACGGGTTTTTCCACGCCGACATGCATCCCGGCAATTTGTTCGTGCTGCCCGACGGGCGGCTCGCGCCGGTGGATTTCGGCATCATGGGGCGCATCAGCCACGCCGACCAGCTCACGCTCGCGCAAATCCTGCATGGCTTCATGAAAGGCGATTACCGCACGGTGGCGCAGGTGCACCGCGACGCGGGGTGGATTCCAGCGCATGTGTCGGTCGAGCAATTCGCGCAGGCGGCCATGGCCGTTGGCCAGCCCATCATGGGTAAGGCGCTGAACGAGATTTCGGTCGGCAAACTGCTGGGCCAGCTCATCGCCATCGCCAACACGTTTGAAATGGAAACGCAGCCGCAGTTGCTGCTGCTGCAGAAAACCATGGTGACCGCCGAGGGCGTGGGCCGCGGCCTGAACCCCAACGTGAATATGTGGAAACTGTCTGAGCCGCTCATCCAGCAATGGGCGAAGGAGCATCTCTCCGCCCCGGCGCGCGCCAAGCTGTTCGCGAAGGAAGCCGCCAGCACCCTGCGCGACGCACCGCGCGTGCTGCGCGAGCTGAAACATTTCGCCGAACAGATCGAATCCGGCGGCATCACCCTCAACCCCAAATCCCTCGCGCATTTGGAGTCCCAACGCGCCGCCCACCATCGCGCGCGCATGCGGCTTGGCTGGGCTATTTTTCTGGCATTGGCCGCACTGGCAGCCACCCAAGCCGCCACCTTCCTGTAACCGTCATTGCGAGCGCAGCGCGGCAATCCAGAACCCTCGGCATCCTGAGAGTTCTGGATTGCCGCGTCGGCTTCGCCTCCTCGCAATGACGATAAATAAGAAAACCGCCATAAAACGGTAACATTTCCCGTCTACACTCTTCGTTCTACCTGTTTGTCCGTTGAGTAATCACCGAACAAAACTGAGATGGCCCGCATGTTCGCAAGCCATGGGTAGTGTCTGTTGAAGGAGACAGGAAAGTGACCGACAAGAAGCCGATTTCCGCCTTCGTCGATTTCAGCATGCTGATGTCGCGGCTTGAAAAAGCTGTTCGTGCATGCTCGGACGCGCAAAAGCAACTTCCGAGCACGATGAAGGGCGACTTTGAACACGAGTTCGATGCCGACGGAAAAATTTGGACCGCACGGTACAAAGGGTACAATGCGACCCCCACTGCCGTCGAGTTCGATTCGCTAACGCTGGCCTACCAAGGCACAGATGTGCTGACGCTCAATGCAACAATCAGCAACGGCGACCTGTTCCAGAGCGTGAGCCCCATCGCCGCCTGATCTTTCGATCACTGAAGAAAGGCTCGCCCCATGGGCGGGCCTTTCTTTTATCTGCGTGGTTGCGCCCTGCCGCCCCATCCACTAAATACACCCCTGTCCTGTAATTTTGTGGAATTCACGCCATGGCGCTGCCGCGTTCCGTTTTGCTCATCATTTCCGGTTCGGTTTCGGCGTATAAATCGCTGGAGCTGATTCGCCTGCTGCGCGCGCAATCGGTGGTGGTCCACACCATCCTCACGCGCGGCGGGGCGCAGTTCGTCACCCCGCTCGCCGTGTCGTCGCTCACCGGCACCAAAACCTACCACGACCAGTTCTCCCTCACCGACGAGGTGGAGATGGGGCATATCCAGCTCTCGCGCATTGCCGATATCGTGCTGATCGCCCCTGCCAGCGCCGACCTGCTGGCAAAGATGGCAAACGGCATTGCCGATGATCTGGCCACCACCGCCCTGCTCGCCACCAACAAGCCGGTGATCGTCGCGCCCGCCATGAACCATAAAATGTGGCACCACCCCGCCACCCAGCGCAATCTCGCGCAGTTGCGGGCCGACGGGGTGCAGGTCATCGACCCGACCGAAGGCGACATGGCCTGCGGCGAATTCGGCATTGGCCGGCTGGCGGAGCCGAAGGATATTGTCGCTGCGCTCCAGAATCTGGAAAAGCCGATTACTGAACTCCCGACCCTGGGCTCTAAACTTTTCGGTAAACACGCCATCGTCACTTCGGGCCCGACGCATGAACCCATCGACCCTGTGCGCTTCATTGGCAATCACAGCAGCGGCAAGCAGGGCCATGCGATTGCGAGCGCCCTCGCCGCCGCCGGGGCGCGCGTCACGCTCATTTCCGGCCCCACGCGCCTACCCGACCCGGCAGGGATTAAGGTGGTGCATATCACCACCGGCGAGGAAATGCTGCGCGCCGCCGAGGCCGCCCTGCCCGCCGATATTTTCGTGGGCGCCGCCGCGGTAGCCGATTGGAAACCCAGCGCGGTGGCCGAACAGAAAATCAAAAAACAGGCGAAGCTCGATATGCTGTCGCTCGATTTCCTGCCCACCAGCGATATCCTTGCCGCCATGGCGCAGCACGCACAGCGCCCGGCGCTGGTGGTGGGCTTCGCCGCCGAAACCGAACATCTGCGCACCCACGCGAAGGCCAAGCGCATGGCCAAAGGTGCGGATTGGATGCTGGGCAACGATGTGAGCCGTGGCATATTCGGCAACGATGAAAACGAGATACTGTTCCTCACCAAAGAGGGCGAAGACCACTGGCCGCGCATGAGTAAGCGCGAGGTGGCGGAAAAACTTACCGGCGCCATCGCCACCCATTTTGCCACGCCACCTAAACGCAAAGGAAAAGCATCATGAGCCACCCCGTTACCATTGCCCTCACCCGCCTGGCCCACAGCGAAGGGCTGGCTTTGCCCTCGTATGCCACCGAACACAGCGCGGGCATGGATTTGCTCGCGGCGGTGAACGAACCCATGACCCTGAAACCCGGCGCGCGCGCGCTGGTGCCGACGGGCCTTTCCATCGCCCTGCCGGAAGGCTACGAGGCGCAGGTGCGCCCGCGCTCGGGCCTTGCCTTCAAGCATGGTATTTCACTGGTGAATTCGCCCGGCACGATCGACGCCGATTACCGCGGCGAAGTGGGCGTGCTACTCATTAACCTGGGGCAGGAAGATTTCGTGATCGAGCGCGGCATGCGCATCGCCCAAATGGTGATCGCGCCCTACACCCGTGCGCAATTCTCGGAAATGCTGGAACTGCCCACCACCGCGCGCGGTGCAGGCGGCTTCGGCAGCACGGGTACGCGAGGCTAGCCATGCTGCTGCCCTCGAAAAAGCTGTTCTATGCGGTCGAGGCGGTGCTGTTCATCGCCTACAACGCAAAGGCCGGGCCCATCTCGGGCCGCGACATTGCCGAACAGCAGAAGCTGCAACCACGCTCGCTCGAGCCGATGATGCAGAAACTGGTGCATGCGGGCATTTTGCGCGGCATGCGCGGGCCGCAGGGCGGCTATGTGCTGGGCCGCGAACGCCGCCGCATCAGCCTCGCCGATATCTGCACCGCGATTGCCGAAGACACCACCCTGCCCGACGATTCAACCCCGCTCGGCCTGCAGGTGCTGAAGCCCGAGATTACCCAGCTCGGCGCGCAGTGGGAGCAGTCGCTGAGCGCCATCACCATCGCGCAGCTGTGCGAGCGCGCGCAGGAACACAATATCGCCCCGGCCTATGCCGCCATTCACGATTTCGCCATCTAGGAGACTCCCATGACCATTCGCCCCGCCCTCGACCAACTCGATGCCCCGCGCGGCCGCATCTATGACAGCATTCTGGAAACCGTGGGCCACACGCCGCTGGTGAAGCTGCACCGCACCGCCGAAGAAGCCGGCGCCAAAGCCACCGTGCTCGCCAAGCTCGAATTCTTCAACCCGCTTTCCTCGGTGAAAGACCGCATCGCGCTGTCGATGATTGAAACCGCCGAACGCGAAGGCAAAATCAAACCGGGCTCCATTCTCGTCGAACCGACCTCGGGCAATACCGGCATTGCGCTTGCGTTCGTGTGCGCGGCGAAGGGCTACCAGCTCATCCTCACCATGCCGGAAAGCATGTCGCTGGAGCGTCGGAAAATGCTGAAAATCCTCGGCGCGCAGCTGGAGCTGACGCCCGCGCCTAAAGGCATGCGCGGCGCGATCGAGAAGGCCGAAGAAATCGTCGCCAGCAACCCCGATGCGATTTTGCTTCAGCAGTTCAAAAACCCGGCGAACCCGGCCATCCACGTGCAAACCACGGCGGAAGAAATCTGGGCCGACACGGCAGGCGCGGTCGATGTGTTCATCGCCGGGGTAGGCACCGGCGGCACCGTGACCGGCGTGGGCGAAGTGCTGAAAACGAAGAAGCCGAGCGTGAAAATCATCGCCGTCGAGCCGGAAGATTCGCCGGTGCTTTCCGGCGGCAATCCCGGCCCGCACAAAATCCAGGGCATCGGCGCTGGGTTCGTGCCGGACATCCTGAAGCGCGACGTGATCGATGAAATCATCACCATCAGCAACGCCACGTCGTTTGCCACCGCGCGCGACGTCGCACGGCTCGACGGTATTCCCGCCGGTATCTCCTCGGGCGCAACGCTGGCTGCCGCGCTCGAAGTCGCCAAACGCCCGGAAATGACGGGTAAAACCATCGTAGTGATTATCGCCAGTTGCGCCGAGCGTTACCTCAGCACCGATTTGTTCGTGGAGTAATGCTGAGCGCCGACCAACAGCGCCGCTATGTGCGCCAGACCATGCTGGCCGAGTTGGGTGAAGCCGGGCAGCACAGGCTGCTGCATGCGCGCGTGCTGGTGATCGGCGCGGGTGGGCTTGGCGCGGGGCTGATTACCTACCTCGCCGCTGCCGGTATCGGCACCCTCGGTGTGGTGGATGCAGATCGCGTTGAGCTCTCCAACCTCGCCCGCCAGATCATCCACGAAACCGGTGATATCGGTCGCTTGAAAGTGGAATCTGCCAGCGACCGAGTGGCCGAGCTTAACCCCGATGTGACGCTTGAAACCTACCCGTACGCACTTACCGCGCAGAACGCCGAAGCACTCATCGCCCACTACGATGTGGTGGCCGATGGCTGCGACAATTTCGCGACCCGCTTCGTGGTGAACGATGCGTGCGTCAAACTTGAAAAACCGCTGGTGAGCGCGGCCATCGCCGGGTGGCAAGGGCAGCTCATGACCGTGCTGCCCGGGGGGCCGGACTATCGCGCGCTGGTGCATGAGGACGCGCCCGAAGCCAACACCTGCCGCGACACCGGCATCATCGGCCCGCTGGCGGGCATGGTGGGCTGCATGCAGGCGCTGGAAGTCATTCGGGTGCTGCTTGGCCGCCCGGCCTATGCCGGCAAACTGGCTGTCATCGAAGGTCTTGCAGGCACGCAGCGCATCGTTTCATTAGAATAGTGCTACCTTTTTCTATCCGTCAATTGGGATATTGTAGCGGCGATTGCCTGCGCTTGTCCGACCTGAATAATGGATTGAGGAATATTAGCGCCCTGACCTACGTGAGCAACAACATCTGCTGCCCCAAGCGCCACTTCCACTTCCGTATCGCTACTAAACTTCGGCACTTCATGTGATGCAATCGTTGCGAT
>JBIISI010000051.1:0-15456 GCA_044341105.1 Rickettsiales bacterium
CCCTGCGTGAAATTCACGTTGAGGTATTTGGTCACTTCCGCCGTCAGGTCGGCGCTGTTGACGGTGGCCCCGGCGGCCAGCCCCGCCGCATCGAGCGCGTTTTGCAGTTTGGTCTGCGCCATCTGCCCGCGCCCCACATCGACCGCCACACCGACACCGCCGAGCAGCATCATGAGGCCGAACGCCACCATGATGAACACCACCCCGTCTTCGTTGCGCAACAACCGCATGGCCCGACCCCCTAGCCCGGTGTCGCGGTGAGCAGGCCGAAGCGCGGCTTGTAGAACGCCGCGCGGTAGACCGTTACCGTGCCGAAAAAGCGGTTACTGAGCAGCGGCGAAAATCGGTAATATGCCTCGGCGGCGATCACGTTCTCGCGTTCATTGAAGGTAAACCCGCCAGGCATGGTGGGGGTGGCGCCCACGGCACCCAGCATGCTGGTGGCAGCCAGCGTGCCGCCACCGCTATAGCGCCAGTTCACGGTAGCGTTCGCGGTGCCCGCCGCCCGGTAGATCGAGCTGATGAGGATGCGGCTATTGCCGCCCGTGCCGAACGGTTCCATGATGTCGGCGGTCGCTTCCATGAGCTGGTTGAGGCTCGCGATCGTCACGGTCGCACTCTGCGCCGTCACATCGGCCACGGTGTGCGCCAGCTTCTCGACCTTCTGGGTGATGAGGATGTAGCGCGTCAGTTCGATCGTGCCATAGAACATCGTCATCAGCACCGGCAGCGCCAGCGCGAATTCCACCACCGCCATGCCGCGGTTATGCTGCAGCAATCGTCTAATCATCGTAGGGCTCGTTCTTCACCACGGCGTGGGTGGTGATGGGGTACTGGCCCTGCGCATCGCCAATCAGCTCGCGCATGATGGGGGTCATGATGTTCCATGGGTAGCGCACCGTGTAGACGACGATATCCTCGGCATTGCCGTAACCCGCAAGGCCCATATCGCTGTCATACATGCCGTTGCCGTTGATGTCGGTATATTCGCCCGGGTCCGCAATGCCGTTATGGTTGCTGTCGTTCCATGGCTCAGCGTCGCCGATCTGGTCGAACTGCGCGTAATATTTGCTCTCGATCACCAGATGCGCGGGATTAATGAGGTTGCCCGCGCGCGCCAGCACCGACTGGCGAATGGTCTGCTCGCGGCTCAGCCCCGCTTCGCTATAGCCGGTTTTGCCCAGCCGCGAGGAAATGCTCGTCGCGTTTTCCATGATGTTGTTCACCAGCATGATAAGACCGAACTCGGTAATGCCAAAAAGCAGCAGCAGGAACACCGGTGCGATCACCGCGAATTCGATGGCGCTCACGCCCTCGCGGGCACGCGCAAACCGACGCACTATGTTTCGCAATGCTCTCACCATGACCCCGCCATCCTTATAGCACAGCGAGGGCATGAAGTCATGGCGATTGGCGGGCTGCCGCGCGGATTTCATCAACAATTTGAGCGAAATACCGCGCATGTTCCGCGATTGCCACGGCGCTGCTTTCGCGCTACATTACGCGCCATGCGCATGCTCCCCGCCCTCAGCCTGATCGTGCTTACCGCCTGCGGCCTCGCCGCCACGCAGCATAGCGCGGTCGACGTGGCGCACCTGCCGCCGCTCTCCGGCCGCGAACAAGCGCTCATCACCACCGCCCAGGTGAACGCCCAGAAAGGCGACGCAGCGCAGGCCGAGAAAAACTACCGCGCGGCAGTGGCCGCCAGCAGCGGCCATGTCGAAGCCCATCTCGCGCTCGCCGATTTTTACCTCGCCCGCCACCAGCCCGACCAGGCCGCCGCCGTGCTGGCCGAGGCGGCGCAGTTCCAGCCCAGCAATGCACCGGTGAATTACGCGCTTGGCAAAATCTACCTGCAGCGCAACGAACCGCGCGATGCCATCAGCGCCTTCACGCGCGGGCTGGAAAGCCAGCCCAGCAACCTCGACCTGCTCAGCGCACGCGGCGTGGCCTACGACATGATGCGCGAGCACATGGCCGCCCAGCGCGACTACCAGCAGGCCATCGCCCGCAACCCGAAAGGCGATCTCGCGCTGGTGCGCACCAACCTTGCCATGTCGTATTTGCTCGACAACCAGCCGCAGCAGGCCGCCGACCTGCTGAAAACCGAAATCGACCACGATGGCACCTCGCCGGTCACCCGCCACAACCTCGCGCTGGCCTATGGCATGCTGGGCCGCCACACCGAGGCCAAGGCGCTGGTCGCCGGCGATATGAGCGAAGACGAACGGCAAAAAGCGCTGAACCGCCTCGCGCAATACGTGTCAGGCTACGACCGCACCGGCAAAGCGATTAACCCCGTCGCCCCGGCGATGGTGAAACCCGCCAACTAAACCTTATCCAGCACGCTGATAATGGCCGGCGCCATCACGATGATGAACAGCGTGGGCAGGATGAACACAATCATCGGCACGGTCATCATGGCGGGCAGGCGCGCTGCTTTCTGTTCGGCGCGCAGCATGCGTTCCTCGCGGAATTCCTTCGACAGCACCCGCAGCGCCTGCGCAATCGGCGTGCCGTATTTCTCCGTCTGCGCGATCACGTTCACAAAGCCGCGAACCTCTTTAATGTCGGCGCGCTCGCCAAGGTTCTTGAGCGCCACGCTGCGATCGGGCAGGAACCCAAGCTCGACCGAGGTGAGGCTGAATTCCTCGGCCAGTTCCGGGCTCACCCGGCCCAGCTCGCGCGAGACGCGGTCGAGCGCCGCCGCCAGCGACAGCCCCGCCTCGGCGCAGATCATCATGAGGTCAAGCGCATCGGGCAGGGCTTTGCGCAGCGCGCCGTCGCGCTTCTGTTTGGCGTTGGCGACGAGAATATCCGGCAGGCGCGCGCCGAAATAGCCGCAGCCGATGAAGATCAGCCAGCCCTTGGCCTGGCTGGTGGCGAAGGCATGCGACCAGTCGATCTTCGCCAGCACAAACCCCACCGCCAGCCCGGCAAAGGGCATCACCAGTTTGGCGAAGGCAAAGAGGTAGATCGCATCCTTGCCCCGGTAGCCCGCCTGCACCAGTTTTTGCTGCAGCAGGCCGACCTGATGCTGCTGCAGCAATTTCAGGCGCTGCACCACCTGCCGCACGAAGCTGATCGTTTCGGTGTTTTTCTTTTTGCGGTGGCGCGCCTGCGTGAGGTTGCCTTTCAGCTCGGCGCGGCGCTCGGCAATGGCCTTGAGCCGTGGTGCGAACGCATCGCGCTGCACCAGCAGCTGGCCGATCGACCAGACGATCATGAACATGGCGAGCGCGGCCAGCGCAATCAGCGCGTCGTCGATGCCCATGCCGGCGGGCAGCAGCATCTCAAGGCGAATGGGCTGGCCCTGCTGCATGTCAGATCTCCAGCTGGGTCATGCGGCGCATCACCACCGCGCCGAACACCATCATGCCGATGGCGGCGGCGAGCGAGAGGTTGCCCCGGAAATCGTTGAACAGCGGCTTCAGGTAATCGGGCGACACGACCGAGAGAATGCCGAACACAAAAAACGGCAGCGCGCCCACGATCATGCCGCTCGCCCGCGCCTCCGACGATAGTGCGCCGATTTTCAGTTTCATCATCTGCCGCGCGCGCAGCACCTCCGACAGGTTGTTCAGGATCTCGCCAAGATTACCGCCGGTTTCGCGCTGCAGGATAATGGTTGTGACGAAGAAATTAAACTCCGTCATGTCGAGCTTGCGGGCGGTGTCGGCCAACGCTTTTTCCATGGGCACCCCAAGGCCCGTTTGCTGGCTGATGGTAAAAAACACCTCGCCCACCGGCGCCGGAATCTCGCGCGATACCACAATGAACGATTCCGCCACCGGCAAGCCCGCGCGCAGGCCGCGCACAATCAAATCAATGCCCTCGGGAAAGAGTTTCAGGAACTGCAATTTGCGCTTCTTCACCCGCCGCGCAAGGTACAGGTGCGGCAGCCCAATGCCCGCCAGTGCGCCCACCAGCAGCGCGAGCAGCAGCGGTTTGCCCAGCACCAGCATGAGCAGCGCGAACGCAAGCGCCAATGCCAGCGCGCGGATGGCAAGGCGGCTCAGCGGCATCTCCAGCCCGGCGGCGGTGAGGCGCGCCTGCACATTGGCGCTGATCGAGAAATTGGCCAGCGCCTGGCTCAGGCGGCTATCGGCGTTGGGGTCGCGTTTGCGCAAACGTTGTTCGGTGGCGGCGGCGATGGGGCCATGGCGCGTCACGCGCTGCAGGCGCGCCTGCAGGCGTTTTTTGTCGCGCCCGTTGCCTTGCATCAGCAACGCCAGCAGCAACACAAACGCAAGCGCCAGCCACAGCTCCGTCTGTTGCAGAAGCGCCATTACACGAGGTCCAGCAGCGCCTTATCCAGCCCGAAATAGGCGGCTTGCGGCGTGAAATGCGGGCGCAGGCCCGAGGACACGAACTCGCCGATCAGCTTGCCGTGCTCGTCTTCGCCCTGAAACTGGAAGGTGAACAGATCCTGCGTGATAATCACCTCGCCTTCCATGCCGATCACTTCGGTCACGTGGGTGACGCGGCGCATGCCGTCGCGCATGCGCTGGATCTGCACAATAAGCTGCACCGCGCTCGAGATCTGGTGGCGAATGGCGTGGCTGGGCAGGCGCAGGCCGCTCATGTTCACCATGTTCTCGAGGCGGGTCAGCGCCTCGCGCGGGTTGTTGGCGTGCAGCGTGCCGAGCGAGCCGTCATGGCCGGTGTTCATGGCCTGCAGCAAATCAATCGCCTCGCCGCCGCGCACCTCGCCAAGGATGATGCGATCGGGCCGCATGCGCAGCGCATTTTTCACGAGGTCGCGCATGGTGATCTCGCCCTCGCCTTCGAGGTTTTTGGGCCGTGTTTCAAGCGGCACCACGTGCGGCTGCTGCAATTGCAGCTCCGCCGCATCCTCGATGGTGACGATGCGCTCGCCATGGTCGATCATGCGTGAAATGGCGTTGAGCAACGTGGTTTTGCCCGAACCTGTACCGCCGGAAATAATGAGGTTCAGACGGCACGCTCCGGCAATTTTCAGCAATTTGCACAGCGGATCGGAGATGTTGCCCTGGCCTGCCATCACATCCAGCGTGATTTTTTTCTGGCTGAATTTGCGGATCGAGATGCTGCAGCCCTTGAGCGACAGCGGCGGCGCGATCACGTTCACGCGGCTGCCGTCTTTCAGGCGCGCATCGCAGATCGGGCTTGATTCATCGACCCGCCGCCCGACCGCCGTGACAATGCGCTGCGCCACGTTCATCACGTGCTCGTTGTCGCGGAACTGCACGTCGGTGAGGGTCAGCTTGCCTTTGCGCTCCACGTAAATCTGGTGCGGGCCGTTCACCATGATATCGGTGATCGCATCGTCTTTCAGCAGCGGCTCGAGCGGGCCGAGGCCGATCATGTCATCGACGATCTGCCCCGCGAGCCACTGCTGCTCGAGCTGGTTGATCGCCAGTTTTTCCTCGATCACGATCTCGCCGATCACATCGACGATCTGGCGGCGCAATTCGTCTTCCGGCAGGCGGCTTGCCGTCTGCAGATCAATCTGCTCCATCAGCCGCGTGTAGATGCGCTCTTTGGTTTCGCGCATGGGGTCGGCGGCGGGGGCCACGCCCGGCGGCAGCGCGGGTTGCTCGCCAATGCGGTCTTCCGCCGTTTTCGGAGGCGGCGCTGCCTCCGGCGGGGCGCTGGGCGCGGGCGCAGGGGCAGGTTGCTGCGCGCGACCGAACATCACTTACGCCCTTTCAGCAGGCCCGCAAGGCCGCCCGTTTTTTTGGTGGTGGCGGCCGCCTCGCCACCGCTTAATTGCTGCGCCAGTTTGCGCAGGCCATCGGCCAGCTTCGCATCCTCCAGCAGGGTGTCGCCGCGCGCCGTGAGGGCGATGATCTCGGCGTTGAACGGCACATGCAGCGCCACCGGTGCGCCCAGATGTTTGGCGAATTCGGCGCGTGGCACTTCGTGTTTGCCTGCTAACCCCTCGCGGTTCACGATGTAGAGCGGGGCCGGGCGTTTGAGCTGGTCGACCAGCAGGTCGCGGAGGCGCAGCGCATCGCGCAGCGGCAGAATGCCCGGCTCGGTCACGATCACCACCTGGTCGGCCTCGGCCAGCGCGTAGCGCGTGAGGGGAGTGAACTGGCGCGGCAGGTCGAGCACAATCATGGGGAATTTTTCGCGCAGGCCCGCCAGCAGCAATTCACCGGCATGGGCGTGCAGGTGAATCTGCTCGCCCAGCGGCTCCTCCGCGCTCAGGATCGAGAGGCGGTCACTCGCCTTCATCATCACCCGCTCGAGAAACAGCGAATCAATGCGGTCGGGTTTTTCGAGCGCGTCGCGCAGGCCGCGGCTGGGCTCAAGGTCGAGCCCGAGCGCCACGCTGCCGAATTGCGCATCGAGATCGACCAGCGCGGTGGTCAGGTTGTGTTCACGGGCAAACAGGCTGGCCAGTGCGGTGGCCATGCTGGTGGCCCCCACCCCGCCGCGCGCACCGATGACGGCGATGGTTTTTTTGGCGGTGGGGGTGCTGTCGGCAGCGGCGGTGGCCGTGCTGGTTTTTTGCAGGGCGCTCGCCAGTTGCGCTTCGTTAAACGGCGTCAGCAGGTAGTCATGGATGCCAAGCCCCATCAGCCAGTGATAGAAGCTGAACGTATCGACCGGGCCGGTGACGATGACACGCGTGGCGGGGTGCACCACATCGGCCAGCGCATCGAGCAGGCGCGGTGCTTCCTGCGCGTTCGGCAACTCGACGATGAGGATTTTCGGGCTCGGGTGATTCTTCAGGTATTCCGTGGCCTCGGCGGCGCTGCCGGGCTCGACCGCGAAATCATGCACGTTCTGCTGGCGCATGAGCGCGCGGATGCTGGCAGCGGATTCGCCGTCGCTCACATAGGCAAGCAAATGCGTGCTGCCCATTTCTCCGGGCTGGCTGGTCATGGCTGGCTTTCCTGAATCGGGCTCAGCGCCTGCGGGATTTCGCCGGCGCGGTAACGCTGGATGGTGCGCACGCTGGCTTCGGTGTCGCTCGGGCTCAGGCTGCCATAGCCCTGTTTCAGGTCGCCGGGGTTTTCCAGCTGCACCGCAAGGTTATTGTTCACCGCGCAGCCGAAATTGCTGTGCACGGCGTTGTCGTAATTCACGCTCGCGCTCTGGCTCCAGTCCGGGCAGGGGTGGGGCAGCACAATCTCGCCGGTTTGCGCATCGACCGTCGCCACCTTCTCGCGCGGCACGAAATCGTGGCAGGCGGCAAGGGCAAACAAAACCATGATCGTGATTGCTGCGCGCATGTTACCTCACAAGGAATCCGGCCTGCCCGCCAATTCCTTCAAAGACGGAGGCAGGGGCGTTGGTAGTCGGCTTTTCCGAATTGGTGAGCTTCGGCGTTTCGCCGTGCAGGCGGCCCAGCAGGATGCGCTCCGCGTCGCTCGCGGGGGTGTAGCCGTCGAGCGGGGTGGCAAGCATGTCAGGTTTATCGACCGGCTTCACGATGTAGGGAGTGACGAGGATGACCAGCTCGGTCTGGTTGTTCTGGAATTCGGTCGAGCGGAACAGCGCGCCGAGCACGGGAATATCGCCCAGCAGTGGGAATTTGCTCACATTGCTGTTCTGGTCGTTGCGCAGCAGCCCGGCGATGGCGAAGGTCTGGCCGGTGCCGAGATCGACCGACGTGCTGGCGCGGCGGGTGGTGAGGCCGGGCACGGTAGTGCCGTTCAGCGTCACCGCGTTCTGGTCGGAAAGCGCGCTCACTTCGGGCAGCACGGTCAGCGAAATGCGATCCGGCGAGAGCACCACCGGCGTGAATTGCAGCGCCACCCCGAACTGGCGGTATTCGATGGTGACCACATCGTTCTGGCCGGGCACGGGAATGGGGTATTCCCCGCCCGCGAGGAAATTGGCCGGGGTGCCCGAGCGCGTGGTCAGGTTCGGCTCGGCCAGCACGGAAACCAGCCCGTCATCTTCCAACGCGTCGATCACGGCGTTTAAGCTGCTGCTGCCGTCGTTAAACCCGACATTGAACGAATTATCGCCATTGCCCGCGCGCGTGAAACCGCCCGTGCCATTCACAAAGTCGCGGCCCTGCGCCAGCCCGAAGATAAAATCGCCCGAGCTGAGCAGGCTTTCCCAGTTGATGCCGAACCGTTTCAACTCGTTGCGCGCCACCTCGACGATTTTCACCTTCAGCATCACCTGGTCGCTGCTCGACGTATCCATCATGTTGATGACGCTTTGCTGCTCGCTGCGCAGGAAGCTGGTGGCGAGGCGCTGGATTTTTTCGGCGGCGACCGGCGAATCGACTTTGCCTTTCAGGATAATGGCGTTGTCGGTGCTGCTTGCCACCAGGTCGTTGCCGGGCGAGAGTTCTTCCGCCGCGCGTTTCAGGCGGCTCAAATTATGGGTCACGTTCACCGTGCGCTCGAGGATCACGTTATCCTGCGCATCGACCGCGATCAGGCTGGTTTCGCCCACGCCGCGCCCGTTCACATACAGCATGCGCGGCGAAATCACCTGCACGTCGGCAATGGCCGGATCGGCCACCGCCACCGACGCCGCCGGGGCCGGCAGGCGCAGCGGCGCGCCTTTGTTGATCTCGACCGTCAGCTCGCTGCCGCCGCTGCCCATGGCGCGGTAAAAATCGCCCGATTGCGCCAGCGCTGCCTGCGCAAAGCACAGCGCCGCCAGCATGGCAATGCAACGATTAACGCGGCGCATTCGGCACCTCCCCCCCGTCGGGGTTGAAATCAATGGTTTGCGGCTCCTGCCCGCCGCGCAGGATGCGCACTTTCATGCCCGCCGCGTCGCGCGGGGTAATCACCTTGCTCACGTCGGTGTCGCGCGTCACGTTGCTGGCCGGTTGCGGCAGCACGCGCAGCACGCCGTCGAGGTCGGTTGCCGGGTCTTCCATGCTCGCCGCTTCGCTGTTTTTGGCGAGGCTGCGCAGCGACAGGCTGATTTTGCCGAGGTCTTTCGCCACGTTGATTTCCTCGGCCTGTTTGGGGCTCACTTCAAGCGTCACCGTTTTGGCGAGCATGGCTTTGTTCTCGGGGTTGTCGAGCATCTGGTCGACCGCCAGCACGCGCGCATCTTCAATGAAGGTTTCCGACGCACGCTCGACATTGGTGCCATCACCCAGCCGCACCTGATGGGTGAGGATGAGGTCGACATGGTCGCCGGGGAAGATGAAGCCGGCATTGCCGGTGGTGGCATCGACCGCGATCGACACGGCGCGTTTGCCCGGCTCCAGCACCGCCGACATGAAGCCGCCTTCGCTCGATTTCACCAGCGCATTGCCGGTGATGTGCTCGCCCTTGGTGAGGTTGCGGCGCGCCACCGCGCCGTCGAAATCTTCCAGCTTCACCACATCGCTGGTGAGCATGGAGGGGGTGATGTTTTCCTGCGGCCAGTTGGCGAAGGCGAGCTGCGAACCGGCGCGCACGAAACTGCCCGCCGCCACATCGCCCGCCGCCACCAGCACCTGCGATTGCGGGGCGGAAGCAGGCGCCTGTCGCAGGCGGCTTTTCAGCGAATAGGCGGTGCCCAGCGCAATCAGCACACCGAGCATAAGGATGAGAAGCGAACGTGCGGGCATGGATGCTTTCTGCAGGAACAACAACCGGGCGACGCTAGCATAATTGCCCCTTCGCCGCACGCGCTATCGCATCAAGTTTTAGGAGAATACGGCGAAAATCTAAGGCGCGGCGCAAAGCGTGCGCCATTTGCATCACTTGCCGCGCGGCCTGTCCATGCGCTCTGGCGCGCCGAAATGATAGCCCTGGAACAGGTCGACGCCCGCCGCCATGTAGGCCTTGTATTGCGCCTCGTCTTCCACCCCTTCGGCCAGCACGCTGGCACCATGCGCATGCGCGAGATGGATGATTTCCTGCACCGCGGCCGCGCGGCTGGTGCTGAGCGTGGCGGCGAGTTTCGCGTCGAGCTTCACGAAGGCCGGGCGCAGTTCGGCCAGCAACGGGGCAAGGCCCTCGGCGCTTTTCACATCGTCGAGCGCCAGCGAGAACCCGCGCGTGCGGCAGTAATCGGCAATCGAGCGCAGCTTGGTGAGGTCGCGCACGTAATCGGCGAGCGGCACATCGAGCGCGATGCAGCGCGGGGTAATGCCGTGGCGGCTCACCGCCTGGCTCAGCCCGTCGAGATACACTTCCGGCCGATGGATGAACCCGGTGAGGAAATTGACGAACAAATAACCCTCAAGGTCGCAGGCGGCGAAATTGTCGATCGCCACTTTGTGCATGCGCCGGTCGACCTGGTATTCCACTTTCAACGCGTGGCTCGCACGCATGATCGCCGCGCCGCCGATGAGCTGCTGGTCCTGCGGCTGGATGCGCGCGAACGCCTCGTAGCCGACATTTTTGCCGCGCCGGTCGACCACGCGCTGCAGGTAGCACACCAGCCGGTCTTCGCTGAGATGGTCGAGCAGCCACAGATGTTCCACCACCTCCTGCACGGCGGGCAGCGGGCGCAGATTCATGGCGATTTCTTTTTCTTCCGGCATGCGGTCCGAGGCGATGATGGCCGCGCGCAGCGGCGCTACGCCCTCGACCCGGTGCAGCACGGCCTGCACACGCTCCCATTCGCCCACCCATTCGGGCGCGGTCTGGATGGCGTACATGCCTGCCTTGCCAATGGGTTGCAGCCCCGCATGGCGCGCGGCCTGCTGCCAGGAATCGGCCCCTGCCGCCTCGCCGGCAATGATGATCCAATAGGGGGAAGACAGCGTCCAGGGCGAGGAGATGGCGCGTTCGGCTGGCACTTTTTCTTTCCCCTTCGCGGCGATGGACTTCGTGGCGCTATCATGCAAAAAAACGCTTCCAATGGCAAGTGCAACGCAACATAACCCCGCCGCCATGGTGGTGATCGATTCCGGGCTTGGCGGCCTGTCGGTGGTGCGTGCGTTGCGCGCACAGCAGCCGGGCCTGCCGCTTTTCTACGCCGCCGACACTGCCGCCTTCCCCTATGGCCAGCGCAGCGCCGCCGACATCACGGCCCGCGCCGCAGCCCTCATCGAAACCCTGCAGGCGCGCCATGCGCTGCAATGCGTGGTGCTGGCCTGCAATACGCTCTCCACCCTCGCGCTGGCAGCGCTGCGCACGCGGTTCCCGGCGCTGCATTTCGTCGGCACCGTGCCCGCCATCAAGGTCGCGGCGCAGCAATCGCGCACGCGGCGCTTCACCCTGCTTGCCACCCCCAACACCGCGCATAGCGCGTATAGCCGCCAGCTGGTGGCCGAATTCGCCGGCGATTGCGTGGTCGATGGCTACGGCGCGCCTCGCCTCGCCGCCTATGCCGAGGCCACGCTGCTGGGCGACCGCATCGACGCGGAAGCATGGCGCGCCGAGATCGCCCCCGCCTTTTTCGACGATGCGCGCGGCAAAACCGACGCGGTGATTCTCGGCTGCACACATTACCCGCTGGTGCTCGACATGCTGCGCGCGCATGCACCGTGGCCGGTGGCGTGGATCGATTCCAGCGCTGCCATCGCCCGGCAGGCGCTGCGCCACTGCCCAAGCCCGGCAGCCACGCAGCCCATCGCCTACATCACCGGTGCCGACGCCGATGCCCGCTACGCCGCGCGCTTCGCCGCCGAAGGCTTCGCCCTCACGCAGGGACTGGCGGTTGCAGCAACGCCTGCACTGCCTGCGTAACCGGCATTGGCTCGCCGCACCATGCGGCGGCGATCACTTCCGCCGCCAGTGGCGCCGAGAGCATGCCGCGCGAGCCATGGCCCGCACTCACCCACATCGCGCCGCAGCGCCCTACATAGGGCACGCGCCGCGGCGTGGTGGCACGCAGGCTCACCCGCCCGCCGGTGATCTGCAACCCCGCTTCCAGCGCCGGGGCCGCCACCGCAAGTTCGGCCCGGTTGTGCGCGTGGGCTTCCTCACGCACAATGTCGCTCAGGTCATCGCGCGTGTAAGTCGCGCCAATCAGCAGCGCGCCCGGCGCGGGCGAAATAGCGTAGCCCTTGTGGCACAGAATTGCGTTCAGCGCGGCATCGCTGCGCGCTTCGCTCACCTGCCCGGCATTCGCCGCCATGGGTAGGTGCGGCAAAAACTTCTGCACGCCCATCGCGCCCGCCAGCACCACGCCCGCCGCTTCCAGCACCGCGCCATCGGCCAGCGTGAGCGTGGTGGCACGGGCTTCGACCACCGTGCCAATATGCGGCGTAATATTCGGATGATCGACCAGCCGCGCGCACAGGCTGCGCGGCGACAGCCATGTGCCTTGCGCGAACCAGAAGCCCGGCTGCGCTACCGGGGTACCCACCCGCGCGCTGCCCTCTTCGGCGCTCACCCATTGGGCGATTTCGTCATCGAGCTGCAATGTCTCAGCGATGGCGGCAAGGCGCGCGGCGTCGGCATCGTCTTTGGCGATTTTCAGCATGCCGGGGCTGGCATATTCCACCCCACCCAGCTGCGCGAGCAGGCGCAGCACATAGCCATACGCCGCGAGGTGCCATTCGGTGGCGGGGCCGTAATATTTGGTGAGTTGCGGGTAGAGCACCGCCGCACGGTTGCCCGAGGCGGCCTGCGCCACGCCCTGCGCGTCCACCAGCGTCACGCGCACGCCGCGCGTGGCCAGCGCATGGGCCACGCTGCAGCCCGCAATGCCCGCCCCCACCACCAGCGCCGTAGGCGGCGTGGACAGCGTGGGCGGCTGCCTGACCGCGCTGTGCCACTGCCCCACCAGCATTTCGCGCTTGAAGGCGAAGCCTTTGGTTTTCTCGACCGCAAACCCCGCCGCCTGCAGCCCGCGTCGCACATGGCCTGCCACGGTGAAGGTGGCCAGCGTGGCCCCCGGCGCACTCAGGCGCGCCATCTGGGCGAACACGTCGTCGCTCCACATGGCGGGGTTTTTGGCCGGGGCGAACCCGTCGAGGAACCAGGCATCGACCCGCGCCTGCAGCTGCGGCAGCAGCGCGGCGATGTCGCCGAAGGCGAGTGTCAGGCGCACCCGCCCCAGCGTGATGCGGTGCAGGCCCGGCAGGCGCAGCGGGTACTGCGCGAGGAATGCCTCGGCCAGCGCATCGCCCGCGAACAGGGCGGCAAGCTGCGCCCGCGTGGGCGGGAATTTCTCTATGGCGAGGTAATGCAGCTGCCCGCTGCCGCCGCTTTCGGCATGCGCGCGCGCGGTGGTGAGGAAATTCAGCCCCGTGCCGAACCCCAGCTCGGCGATGGTGAAATCGCGGCCCTGCCAGCGTTCCGGCAGGCCGTTGCCGCGCAGGAACACATGCTCGGTTTCGGCCGCGCCGCCACGCTGCGAGAAATACACGTCGTCGAACGCGAGCGAGCGGGCGGTGCCGTGCGCATCGACGGTAAATTCGGGCAAGGGAACATGGGCGGTGGGGTGCATGCGGCCTTCCTAGCGGGATTTTTCGCCACAGGCCAGCAGCTAATCGCCTGAAAGCTAAGCAAAACCAAGGTTTATATTGCGTTGCCACGCAAACGGGACTACCCAGCGCGTTCTATGGCTTGGAAATTCGCCGATCTGAAACGCCGATTGATGGGCGCACCCCTCGACCCCTTCCGGGCCGATACGCGCCACCATCTGGCGCTGGTCACGTTCCTCGCCTGGGTCGGCATCGGGGCCGATGCCATTTCCTCGGCCAACTATGGCCCGGAAGAAGCTTTCCTCGCGCTCGGCGCGCACACCCACCTTGCCATTTTCCTCGCCATGGCCACCGCCATCACGGTCGTCATCCTCGCCGCGGCCTACACGCAAGTGATCGAGCTGTTCCCCCATGGCGGCGGCGGCTACCGCGTCGCGTCGGTGCTGCTGGGGCCGAAGGCCGGGCTGGTCTCCGGCGGCGCGCTGATGGTCGATTACGTGCTGACCATCGCCATCTCGATCGCGGCGGGCGTCGATGCGCTGTTTTCCATGCTGCCCTTCAGCTACCAGCCCTATAAGCTCGAGGTCGCCATCGCCGTGGTCATGCTGCTCAGCTACATGAACCTGCGCGGCATGAAAGAATCCATCCGCTACCTGCTGCCCATTTTCCTCGGCTTCATCGCCACCCACGCCACGCTGATTATCATGGGCATTCTCGGCCATGCCGAAGGGGTGGCCGATATTGTGCCGAACGCGGTGGAGGAAACCAAAACCATGGCCGCCGATTACGGCTGGTGGGGCGCAATGGGCGTGCTGCCGCTGTTTTTCAAAGCCTTCTCGCTCGGTGGCGGCACCTATACGGGCCTTGAATCCGTCACCAGCTCCATGCGCTCGATGGCCGAGCCGCGCGTGCGCACCGGCAAAGCCACCATGTGGGCCATCGCCGCGTCGCTCGCCTTCACCGCCGGCGGCATCATCACGCTGTACCTGCTGTGGGACGTGCAGAAGGTCGAGGGCGAAACGCTCAACGCCACCACCTTCAAGCTGATTACCGAGCATTGGGAAATTTTCGGCTGGAATTTCTCGAACGAATTTACCGGCATGGCGCTGCTCTGCGCCGCGGGCCTGCTGCTCACGGCGGGCAATACCGGCTTCATCGCGGGGCCGAACGTGCTCGCCTCGCTCGCGGTCGATCGCTGGATGCCGCACATGTTCAGCTCGCTCAGCAACCGCCTCGTTACCAAAAACGGCGTGCTGCTCATGGGCGCCTCCGCCATCGGCGCGCTGCTGCTCACCGGCGGCGTGGTGCACACGCTGGTCATTCTCTATTCGATCAACGTGTTCCTCACCTTTACCATCACGCTGGCGGCCATCACCCGCCATCGCTGGCGCGAGCGCCGCCAGTGGAAGATGTGGCACAAGCTGCTGATCGCCGCCGTTGCCTGCTTTATCTGTGCGGTCATTCTGGTGACGACCCTCATCGAAAAATTCACCGTGGGCGGCTATAAAACCGTGATCCTCACCGGGATGGTCATCACGCTCGGCGTGTTCATCCGCCGCCATTACGACCGCACCTACGCGCGCATGAACGCAATCGAGGAGGAGCTCGGCAGCGCCATGTTCACCGCGCCCCAGCGCAGCCCCACCGAGAAGCCGCGCATGGATCCGCGCGAACCCACCGCCGTGTTCCTCGTGGGCGATTCGGCGGCGAGCGGCACGCACACCTTCCTGTGGGTGCAGCGCCTGTTCCCGGGCGTGTTCAAAAATTTCGTGTTTGCCAGCGTCGGCGAAATCGACACCGAGGAATTCACCGACGAGGCGCGCTGGCACCAGCTGCGCAGCGACACCAAACAGATCCTGAAGCGCTATGTCGATTTCTGCACCCAGCGCGGCCTGCCCAGCACCTATTACCACGATTACGGCACCGACGTGATCGACACGATCAACCGCCTCACCGACCGCATCAGCGCCGATTTCCCGCGCTGCGTGTTCTTCGCCACCAAGCTCATTTTCGACAACGAAACCTGGATGCATCAGGTGCTGCACAACCAGACCGCCTACATGCTGCAAAAGAAACTGCACAGCAAAGGCCAGAACCTCATCGTCATGCCCATGAAGGTGTAGCTTGTAGTGGCGCGCCTTTGGCGCGCGAAGGGGGCGTCCCGCCGCCCTTAC
>JBIISI010000107.1:0-4185 GCA_044341105.1 Rickettsiales bacterium
TAAAGTTTCACGATTTCATGACGCGGCCCTTCTGGCTGGGCGTGCTGGCGTTTGTGGTGCTCTACAAGCTGGGCGATGCGTTCATGGGCATCATGTTCAACCCGTTCCTGCTGGATCTGGGTTTCGCCAAAACCGAGATCGCCAAAATCGTGAAACTTTACGGCTTCGCCGCGACGCTGATCGGCACGTTCCTCGGCGGCTGGCTAGTGGTGCGCTGGGGCATGTTCCGCACGCTGCTGCTCACCGGCTTCGTGCACATGCTCACCAACCTGATGCTGGTGGTGCAGGCGCATCTGGGCGCCGACCACCATTTCCTGATTGCCAGCATCACGCTCGAGAATTTGAGCGGCGGCATGAGCACGGCGGCGTTCATCGCCTATCTTTCGGCGCTGTGCCGAAAGCATTACACCGCCACGCAATATGCGTTGCTGGCCTCGTTCTCGGCATTCGGGCGCACGCTGCTTTCGACGCCGAGCGGCTGGCTTGCCAAAACCATCGGCTGGGAAGGGTTTTTCGCCATCGCCAGCCTGATGGCGCTGCCGGGCCTTGCGCTGCTGCTCTGGCTGGAACGCCACGCCCGCGCGGAAAGAAACCGGCATGAGGCCTGAGCGGCGGCATGCAACTTGCATTCACGCTGCGCGGCGGGCAGGAAGCGCCGAATGAAAATCACGGGAGATCGAATGAAACGTTGGATGGTATGCTGCGCGGTGCTGGCGCTGCTGAGTGGGTGTGAAACCATGCAGGGCTTTGGCCGCGACCTGCAAAAAGGCGGCAGCAACCTTGAAGACATTGCCAAAAGCGCGACGCCGTAATTGATGCAAATCCAATGGTGGCCGGGGAGAACGCATCGCGCGCTGATGAGGGATGATGGCAGATTCCAGGCATCTTCACAGGAGTGCGTATGCTGACCCAACTGAATCCGCCGATGCCGCTGGAAACGCCCAAAGGCAAAGCCCTTGCCCATTTCATTATCGATTACGGGGCGGAACATGACCTGATGTGGGTGACATTCGTGGATGCGACCGGCGAATGCTGGACATGGCCGAACCACCAGATACGCGCCCAGAAAAACATCACCATGGGCCGAAACGTCGAGACCCTGCAACCCATTGCCCCATTACTGAGTGGCGACCCGGCGCTGCCTGCACCCGCCGTTCCCACCCGTCGCAACGGGGCGCATTAAGGCGCTGGCTAGTCCCACTTCGCCACGGGCGGCAGCGACATGAGGATCGCCTCCGGATTGCCGCCTGTCATGAGGCCAAAGCGGGTGCCGCGATCGTACAGCAGGTTATATTCGGCGTAGCGGCCGCGCTTGCGCAGCTGATGTTCGCGCTCGGCCTCGGTCCACGGTTCGAACATGTGGCGGGCGATGAGGGCGGGATAAATCTCGGCGAAGGCGCGGCCCACGTTTTGTGTGAAGGCAAAGGCGTCGTCCCAGCTCAGCGCCGCGTCGTTGGCGAGCAGCATGCCGGCGCGGGTGCGCTCCTTGCCCACGCCGCCGCGCCCGAACTGGGCGGGGTCGATTGCGCTGTGGTCGTGGCCCAGATGGTTCAGGCCAAGGTAATCGTAGAAAATACCGCCCACGCCGCGCGATTCATTGCGATGGGGAATGAAGAAATACTCCTCGCACCAGTCGCGGAAGGCGGGATAGAAGGCGGGGTTGCAGCCGTCGCACACCGCCTTGAAGGCGGCGTGGAAATCGCGTGTGTCGGCATCGTTTTCGACCATGGGGTTGAGGTCGCCGCCGCCGCCAAACCACAGGCGCGTGCCGTCGCCGGTCATGATCATGCGGGTGTTGAAATGCGCGGCGGGCACGCGCGGGCTTGCCATGTGCGCCACCAGCGAAATGCCCGAGGCCCAGTAGTGCGGATCGCTCGCCGCGCCGGGGATTTCTTTGCGGAACGCGTCCGAGAATTCGCCGGTGACGGTGCTGATATTCACCCCCACCTTCTCGAACACGCGGCCCTTCATGATGCCGATTTCGCCGCCGCCGCCTTCCTGGCGTTGCCAGGGGGTTATTTGGAATGCGCCCTGCTCGCGCTCCTGCGCTCCCAATGGCGCGCTGCTTCGCGGGCTCATGGCTGACTCGGCCTGCTGACCGCGTTCGGTGCTCGCGTGTGTCTGTTCAATTGTCTCAAACCGTGCGCAGATATCGTCGCGGAGTTGGCGGAACCATGCTTGGGCGGTGGTTTTTTTCTGTTCGAGGCTCATCATGCCCCCTGCGTTACAGCGCGCGCCGGGCAATGGCAAGAATCGTACGTTGCCG
This sequence comes from Rickettsiales bacterium, assembly GCA_044341105.1. Taxonomy (GTDB): domain Bacteria; phylum Pseudomonadota; class Alphaproteobacteria; order Rickettsiales; family UBA3002; genus QFOX01. The sequence continues at coordinate 2,267 of JBIISI010000107.1, forward strand.
CTCGGTTAATAAGCGAAATCCATTTGCCGGCAGGCTTCGGCCACCAGCATGCCGGCGCTCATCGCCACGTTCAGCGAGCGCACGCCGGCGCGCATGGGAATGGTGAGGGTCGCGTCCATCTGCGCGTAAAGCGCGCGCGGGGTGCCCGCCCCCTCGCTGCCCAGCACGATGTAATCGCTGCGCTGGTAGGCGCACTGGTCGTAGCGGGTGGTGCCGTCGGTCTCGAGCAGCAGCAGGCGGCCCGGATGGGCGGCGCGATACGCTAAAAACGCCTGCCAGTGCAAATGGCGGTGGTAGATCGCTTTGCCGATATAATCCATGCCCGCGCGCTTGAGCCGGGTGTGATCGAGCGGAAAGCCGCAGGGCTCGATCACATGCACCGCCACCCCCATGCAGGCCGAAAGCCGCAGCATGGCGCCGAAATTCTGGGGGATGTCGGGCTGGTAGAGGACGAGGTTGAGCATGGGTGTTGGACTCGGGAAGGGTAGATTTTGGAGTTAGGACATAGGACTTAGGATTTTAGACGTAAGACTTTCATTCCTAAATTTTAAAGTCCTTAGTCCTAAATCCAAAATCCATTCTCCAACCTCTACCCGCTATGGCGGGGCAATTGCCACGACAGATATGTCGCAGCGCTGCGCGGAAACCCAAAACCTGAAACCGGATGCCCGCCACCGCTTGACAGTTCCGGCCATGCCCGCTAGCACGCAAGCAATAATAAAAATCTCTCCGGGACCAGAAGCATGAGTGCACCCACCCATTCCAATTCCGAGGCCCATGGCCACGCTGCCGATTCTTCGCGCCGCGATTTCCTCATTCTTACCGCGCAGGGCCTTGGTGCTGTTGGCGCAGGCGCGCTGCTGTGGCCGTTCATCGACAGCATGAACCCCAGCGCCGACGTGCTCGCCATGGCCAGCACCGAAGTCGATCTCGGCCCCGTCGCCGAGGGGCAGGAAATTAAAGTGATGTGGCGCGGCAAGCCGGTGTTCATTCGTCACCGCACCGCCAAAAACATCGAAGAAGCAAACGCGGTCGACGTGACCACCCTGCGCGATCCGCAAGCCGATTCGGCGCGCGTGCAAAAAGGCAAAGAGCAGTGGCTCATCATGGTCGGCGTGTGCACCCACCTTGGCTGCGTGCCGCTGGGCAACGGCTCGGGCGATTACGATGGCTGGTTCTGCCCCTGCCACGGCTCGCACTACGATTCGGCCGGCCGCATCCGCAAGGGCCCGGCACCGAAAAACCTGCTGATCCCCGAATACACGTTCCTCTCCGATACCAAAGTGAAGATAGGTTAAGCCATGGCGCACGCTCCCCACGAACAAAAACCCGGCGTGATGGGCTGGGTGGAATACCGCCTGCCGATCTTTGGCTTCGCCAAAGGCCTGATCTATGATTTCCCCGCGCCGCGCAACCTGAACTATTTCTGGAATTTCGGCTCGATGGCCGCCGTCATGCTGATTTCGCAGATCCTCACCGGCCTGTTCCTCGCCATGCATTACGCGGCGAACACCGCCGTGGCGTTCGATTCGGTCGAGCATATCATGCGCGACGTGAACTATGGCTGGCTTATCCGCTACATGCATGCGGTCGGTGCGTCGATGTTCTTCGGCGTGGTGTTCTGCCATATTTTCCGTGGCCTGTATTACGGGTCCTACAAAGCCCCGCGCGAAGTGCTGTGGTGGATTGGTGTGGTCATCCTGATCCTCATGATGGCCACCGCCTTCATGGGCTACGTGCTTCCCTGGGGCCAGATGAGCTTCTGGGGCGCCACCGTGATTACCAACCTGTTCTCGGCCTTCCCGATCGTCGGTGAGCCGATCGTGAGCTGGCTGTGGGGTGGTTTCTCGGTCGATAACCCGACGCTGAACCGCTTCTTCGCACTGCATTTCCTGCTGCCGTTCGTGCTGGCCGGGGCG
>JBIISI010000069.1:0-10695 GCA_044341105.1 Rickettsiales bacterium
CCGACCGGCATCGCCATGAAAGGCCCGCAGGACAGCGTGCCGTTCCACCCGTATTATACGGTGAAGGATTTCTTCGGGCTCGGCGTGTTCTTCCTGCTGTTCTCGGCGTTTATCTTCTTCGCGCCGAACTATCTCGGCCACCCGGATAACTACATTCCGGCCGATCCGCTGGTGACCCCGGCGCATATCGTGCCCGAATGGTACTTCCTGCCGTTCTACGCCATGCTGCGCGCCATCGTGTTCGATATTCCGTTCTGGATTCTCGGCCTGCCGCTGATCGCGCTGGCATTCGTGCTGCGCTACCCGGCCTGCACCCGCAGCTGCGCCAGCAAATGCCCGCTCGGCGTGATGCCGGTATTCGCGAGCTTTCTGCCCGCCGAACCCATCAAGCGTTGCCTGTTCTGGGGCATGATCGGTGGCGGCATCTTCCTCACCATCCTCGGCTTTGGCGGTGTGGTGATCGAATCGAAGCTGGCGGGCGTGCTCACCATGTTCGGTGCGCTGCTCATCCTGCTGGTGATTCCGTGGCTCGATTTCTCGCCGGTGCGCAGCTGCAACTACCGCCCGATCATGCGTATCTTCTTCTGGATCCTCGTGGTCGACTCGATCGTGCTCGGCTATTGCGGCTCGAAACCGCCGGAGGGGATTTATCCCATCCTGTCGCTGATCGGCACTGCGTACTACTTCGCGTATTTCATCGTGCTGATGCCCGTCATCTCGCGCATTGAAAAACCGCTGCCCCTGCCCGAAAGCATCGCCGCTTCCGTGCTCGCTAAAAACCACGCTGCGCATTAGGAGTTGTTGATGACCATGCGTTCTACCCTTCTCGCGATTGCTTTGCTGGTGGCCCCTGCCATCGCCATGGCAAACAGCGGTGGCGCCCACCCCGAGCAGCTGGAATGGAGCTTCGACGGTGTGCTGGGCAAATTCGATAAGCCGAGCGTGCAGCGCGGCCTGCAGGTGTACAAAGAAGTGTGCGCCGCGTGCCATGGCCTGAAACGCGTGCCGTTTCGCCGCCTGACCGATATTGGTTTCAGCGAAGCCGAGGTGAAAGCCTTCGCCGCCGAATACCAGATCCATGACGGCCCGAACGATGACGGCGAAATGTTCGACCGCCCCGGCCGTCCGAGCGATAAATTCCCCGCGCCCTACCCCAACGACAACGCCGCGCGCGCCAGCAATAATGGTGGCCTGCCGCCCGATCTCAGCCTGATGATCAAGGCGCGGCCCGATGGTGCGAACTACGTACATGCGCTGCTGACCGGCTATGGCCACGAAGCCCCCGAGGGCGTGAGCGTGCCCGAAGGCGCCTATTACAACCCGTATTTCGCCGGCGGCATCATTAAAATGCCCGCGCCGATTTCCGACGAGCAGGTGACCTACCAGGACGGCACCGCCGCCAGCAAAGAGCAGATTTCGCGCGATATCGTGAACTTCCTGCAATGGGCCGCCGAGCCGGAAATGGAAGCACGCAAGCGCATGGGCATTAAGGTGATGTTGTTTCTCGCCGTGATGACGGGTGTGTTCTACGTCGCCAAAAAACGCATCTGGAGTGATCTCCACTAAGTGCGGGCATAGCGGACCATCTGCGTCGTCGCGTGCTGTCCTCAGTCGGTTACGTAGCGCTGCTACGCGCCCTCCTTGCGGTAGCCCGCTCCTAGCATCTGGCTCACTCTGCCCACACCGGCTGCGCCGGAAGGATAAGGGTTGGAGAGTATGGAACTGACGGCATTATTCCTTGGGATTCTTGAGGGGCTGACGGAGTTTATTCCGGTGAGTTCGACCGGGCACCTGATTCTGGCCGTCGACCTGCTGGGGTTTGAAGGGCCGCCGGGCAAGGTGTTCGAGATTTTTATTCAATTGGGGGCGATCCTCGCGGTGATGTTCGCCTATCGCCGCCGGGTGTGGAACATTGCAACCAACGTCTGGTCGCAACCGCTTGAGCAGCGCTTTGTCGCCAATATCCTGCTCGCCTTCCTGCCGGCTGCCATCATCGGGCTGCTGGCGCATGGCTTCATTAAAAGCGTGTTGTTTAACCCGCTCAGTGTGTCGGTCGCGCTGGTGCTGGGCGGTGTGGCCATGCTCATCATCGAAAAGAAAAAACCCGACGCCACCATCATCACCGCCGAGGCGATGGACTGGAAAACCGCGCTGAAAATCGGCCTGTTCCAGTGCATGGCGATGATTCCCGGCGTGTCGCGCGCAGGCGCGACGATCATGGGTGCGCTGCTGTGCCGGGTGGAACGCACGGTGGCGGCGGAATTCTCCTTTTTCCTCGCCATCCCCACCATGCTGGCCGCCACCGCCTATGACCTCTACAAAAACCGCGCCATGCTGGATGGCAATGACGCGACGCTGCTGGCCATTGGCTTCGTGGCGGCGTTTGCGACGGCGCTGCTGGTGGTGCGGGGGCTGGTGGCGTTTGTGAGCAAGCGCGGCTTCGCGCCGTTTGCCTATTACCGGATCGCGCTCGGCAGCCTTATGCTCGTGCTGCTGCTAGCGGCGTAGCAGCTTCTTCAGCAGCGCCGCGTCGTAGGCGCGTAGGGCCAGCACGCAGCCGCCGTAAATCGTCATGCCTGCGCCGATCACAACCAGCAAGGCTAGCGCGCGGGTGGTGATGCCCTGCAGGTAGAACGGGGCGGCCAGCGTGTCGAGCAGGAACAGGCTGAGCGCCATGATTTTCGCCGCCGCCGCCATTTTCACCAGCCGCTTCTTCAGCAGGGCGTCGGGCACGAACACGCGGCGTTTGTAGAGCACCCGCACCATGAGGGCGAGGTTGACCCAGCTGGCCGCCGCGGTGGCCAGCGCCATGCCCACATGCTTGAACGGGTGAATGAGGGTGAGGTTGAGCACCAGGTTCACCACCACGCAAATCAGGGCGATTTTGAAGGGGGTTTTGGTGTCGTGGTTGGCATAGAAGCCGGGGGCGAACACCTTGACCGCGAGATAGGCCGGCAGGCCGAGCGTGAACGCCATGAGCGCCAGTGTGCAGGCGGCGACGCTGGCCTCGGTAAACGCGCCGTGGAAATACAGCACGCGGATCACCGGCTCGGCAATGACCAGCAGGGCGGCGGTGGCGGGAATGCCAAACAGCAGCACCAGCTCGAGCGCGCGGTTCATCTCGTGGCGTGCCAGCTCGACGTTACCCTCTTTGATATGCCTGGATAATAATGGAAGTAACACGGTGCCGATGGCGACCCCGATGACGCCGATGGGCAGCTCGGTGATGCGGTCGGCATAGTACAGGTACGATACCGAACCGTCGGGCAGGGTGGAGCCGATAATGGTGTCGATCAACAGGTTAAGCTGCTGCACGCCCGAGCCGATGGCCGCCGGGGCGAACAGCAGCAGCATGGAGCGCACCTGCGGCGTGATGCGCGGCAGCAGCAGGCCGGGCATACAATTGTTTTTTAAGCAAATCATGGCCAGCCAGCCAAACTGCACCACGCCCGCGACGAACACCGAAATGGCCAGCGCATGGGCCGGGGTTTCGACATGCTCGGTGAGCGCAATCATCCCCGCGATCATGCACAGATTCAATAGGATAGGGCTGGCGGCGGGGGCCGCAAACTTGCCCATGCTGTTGAGGATGCCGCCCAGCATGGATACCAGCGAGATAAACAGGATGTAGGGGAAGGTGATCTGCGACAGGGTAACGGTGAGGTCGAATTTGGCGGGGTCGTCCGTCCATCCCGGGGCGAACAGGTGGGTGACCACCGGCATGAACACGATGCAGATGGCGTTCAGCACCAGCAGCGCGACCAGCAGCACGCTCATCACCTCGCTGGCGAAATCAACCGCGCGGGCACGGCCCTGCTCGGCAAGAATGCCCGCAAAGCTGGGGATGAAGGCGGCGTTGAACGCGCCCTCGGCAAAAATGCGGCGGAAGAAATTGGGCAGTTTGAAGGCGATGCTCCACACATCGGCCAGCCAGCCCGCGCCCATGAGATGGGCCATGATCATGTCGCGCACGAAGCCGGTGATGCGCGACATCATGGTGAAGGCGCCGACCGTGGCGGTGGATTTTATGAGGGACATGGTGCAACTGCCTAGTGACGAGTGCTTAGTGCCTAGTTAAAAGGGACGCGAAAAGCAATCCCTAGCCACGCCCTATGCAACTGATCCGCGACCTGAACGATTATACCCCGACGATGCCGCTGGCGCTGGCCATCGGCAATTTCGACGGGCTGCATCTGGGCCACCGGGCGGTGCTGGCGCGCATGATGGAAGCGGCGCAGGCGCAGGGGCTGGGCCGCGCCCTGCTCACCTTCGAGCCGCACCCGCGCCGGTTTTTTGCGCCCGATGCGCCGCCCTTCCGCCTGCAGACGCTGCACGACAAGCTGGCCGATTTGCAGGCGTTGGGGGTGGAATATGTGTTCGCGCTGCGTTTCAATGCAGCGTTTGCAGGCCGCACGGCCGAGGATTTCCTGACGCTGCTAGAGGCGCGCATGCGGGTGCGCGCGGTGGTGACGGGCGAGAATTTTGTGTTTGGCCGCGGCCGCGGCGGCGATGCGGCGTTGCTGGAACAATGGGGCGCCGCCCACGGCATCACCATCCACGCCGTGCCGCCGGTGGCTGTGGGCGGGCAGGTCTGCTCATCGACCACGGTGCGTGCGGCGCTGGAGCGCGGCGAGATGACGGCGGCCGCGGCGCTGCTGGGCCACCCCTATGCGATGACGGGCCGCGTGCGCCATGGCGACAAGCGCGGGCGCGAGCTGGGCTACCCCACCGCCAATATCCTGCCGCCGGTGGGCATGAAACTGCCGCGTTTTGGCATTTATGCCATGCGCGTGAGGGTCGACGGGCAGGCCCACGGTGCGGTGGCCAGCCTTGGGATTCGCCCCATGTTCGCGCTGGCACGGCCCCAGCTCGAGGTGCACCTGCTTGATTACGCGGGCGATCTGTATGGCAAGAAACTGCGCGTGGAATATGGCCGCCATCTGCGCGACGAGAAACGATTTGACTCGCTGGCCGCGCTCACGCAACAGATGGGCGAGGATGCCGCGATGGCGCGGCAATGGCTGCAGGAGAACGCATGAAGCACCGTGGAACATGGATTGCGCTGGTCGCGCTGGTGGTGATCGCGCTCGACCAGCTGAGCAAATGGGCGATGCTGGAACTGGTGCAGATTGCGGCGCGCCCGCCGATCGACGTCACGCCGTTTTTCCGGCTGGTCATGGTGTGGAACCAGGGCGTGAGCTTCGGCATGTTCAACCGCGCCGAACACGCGTATATGCCCTATTTCCTGATCGCGGTGGCGGTGGCGATTGCCGCCGTGCTGCTGCGGCTGGCGCTCAAAAGCGGCCTGCGCACGGAACGCATCGGCTACGCCATGGTCATTGGCGGGGCGCTTGGCAACGTGATCGACCGGCTGCGGTTCGGGGCGGTGGTCGATTTCCTGTATTTCCACCTCGGCGCGCTGGGCTGGCCGGCGTTTAACGTGGCCGACGCGGCGATTTGCATCGGTGTCGCGCTGCTGCTGTGGATGATGATGCGCCATCCGGATAAGCCGTGAAAAAAGAGTGACGGGATGTTTGTTTCCCGCTAGGAAAAACCCATGCGCGCCTCCCGCTTCCTGCTTGTTGTTCTGCCCATGCTTACCGCTGCCTGCAGCGGCGGCGAAGTGCGCCAGTCGCTGGGCCTGAACCAGAAAGCGCCCGACGAGTTCGTGGTCTATTCGCGCCCGCCGCTTTCGGTGCCGCCGGAATTCGATTTGCGCCCGCCCCGCCCCGGCGAAGAAAACCCGACCCTGACCACCCCGGAAGACGATGCGCGCCAACTGTTGCTCGGCACCAAACGCAAGCCCGCGTCGCTTGATGGTGTCGAGGCCGCGCCTTCGGTGGAAACCGCCGTGGTGCCCGTGCTGGCCGCCGATGCGCCGAGCCAGGCGCAATCCTCGTTCCTGAGCAAGGCCGGGGCCGACAAGGTCGAGGGCGATATCCGCAAACAGCTGCAGGCCGACAAAGTGGCCGAGCCGCAGAAAAAGAAAAAAGCGCAATCGCTCTACGAAGAACTGGTCAGCGACGACAAGACCGAGCCGGTGGTCGACGCGAAGAAGGAAGCCGAGCGCATTCGCGCCAACAAAGATACGAACAAACCCATTACCGACGGCGAAACGCCGGTGGAAGACCAGAAGAAAAAATCCGTGCTGGATCGGATCTTTTAATGCTGCGCAGTCTTTTCATCCCCGTGTTGCTGGTGTTGGTGACGATTGCGGCGGCGCTGTACTGGCTGCTGCACGATAGCCGTGCGCCCAAAACCCTGCGCGAGGCCGTGCCGGTCGAGCGCTTTACCCTGCGCAACGGGCTGACCGTGCTGGTGATGCCCAACAGCCGCGTGCCGGCGGTGACGCATATCCTGTTCGTGCGCGCCGGCGGGGCAGACGACCCCTATGGCAAAACGGGCCTCGCGCATTTCCTCGAGCATCTCATGTTCAGCGGCACCAAAGACTATCCCGAGGGGGTGTATGACCGCACCATCTCGAAAGTGGGCGGCGAACAGAACGCCTACACCCAGCGCGACTTCACCGCCTATTACGCGACCGTGCCGAAAGATGCGCTGAAGCAGGTGATGGCAATGGAATCCGACCGGTTGATGCATCTCGAGATCAACGATTTTCACGCCGCGCGCGAACTGAAAGTGATTACCGAAGAGCGCAACATGCGGGTGGAAAACAAAGCGCCCGACCTGCTCGCCGAGCAGATCGACGCGATCACCTTCCTCAACCACCCCTATGGCCACCCGCTGATCGGCTGGGCGGAAGACATGGCGAGTTTCACCAGCGCCGATGCGCGCAGTTTCTTCAAGAAACATTACCGCGCGGGCAATATGGTGCTGGTGGTGGCGGGCGATGTGGATGTGGGCGAAGTGCGCCGTATGGCGCAGCATTATTATGGCGCGCTGCCCGCCGGGGCGGCCATCGCGCGGCACTGGCCGCAGGAGCCGCCCATTCGCATGAGCCGCCGCGGCGAAATGGAAGATGCCAAAGCGCGCGAGCCGCGCCTGATGCGGCAATATGTGGCGCCGAGCGTGAACGCGGGCGCGACCGCGCAGGCCATGCCGCTCGCGCTGTTCGTGCATTACCTTGGCGGCGGATCGACCAGCCTGCTTTACCGCACGCTGGTGCTGGAGAAGAAGCTGGCGACCAACCTCTATGCCAGCTACGACCCGCTGGATGTGGGGCCGTCGCTGGTGCGCATCTGGGCGGTGCCGGCGCCGGGGGTTTCTCTGCCGCAACTGGAAAAAGCGCTCGACGCTGCGATCGAAGACAGCCTTGGCAGCCTGCCCGCCGAAGACGAGGTGGCGCGCGCTAAAACGCAGTTGAAAGCCGAAGTGATTTACGCGCAGGACGGGCTTGAGCCGCTCGCGCATCTGATCGGCCAGCTGGTGATGATCGGCAAGGATGAAGGCTATTTCTATAGCTGGATCGACGCGGTGGAAGCCGTGGGCGCGACCGACATGCTGGAAGCGGCGCAACTGGTGCTCGACCCCGCGCGCCGGGTGACCGGCTACCTGACCCCCGCGCAGGACGCGGGCACGGGCGACGAAAACGACGCGGTGGCCGCGCCGGTGGCCGCCCCCGCCGCCGAAGCGGAAGGAGCGCAGCCATGAGCCTGAAACGCTGCATGCTGGCGCTGTTTGTTTTGCTCCCGATGGCGGCGCAGGCGGAAATTTCGGTGGAAACCCTCCGCCTCGGCCATGGCGTGCGCGGCTGGTATGCGCGCAGCGAAAGCGTGCCGGTGGTGCATGTGGCAATGAGTTTTGAAGGCGCGGGCAGCATCAGCGACCCGGCGGAGCGCGCGGGCCGCGCCATGATGGTGGCCGCCATGCTGACCGAAGGCGCGGGCGGCATGGATGCGGTCGCCTTCCAGCGCGCGCTGGAGGACAAGGCGATTGATCTTTCCATCAGCGCCAGCGACGACCGGCTGCGCATTGATGTGCATTGCCTGCGCGAACACGCGGCGGCGGCGGGGCAATTGCTGGCCACCGCGCTGGCACAGCCGCATTTTGCACCCGCCGACCTGGCGCGCGTGAAAACGCAGGCGCTGTCGCAATTGCAGCGGCTGGAGGAAAGCCCGGTCTTTCAGGCCAGCCGCGCGTTCGAGGAAAAAGCTTTCGCCGGCCATCCTTATGCCGCCGAACATTACGGCTCGCCCGCATCGCTGAAAGTGATGGCTGCGCAGGATCTGCGTGATTACATGGGCACCTACATTACGCGTGGTAATGTGCTGGTGAGCGCCGCGGGCGATGTGGATCGCAGCCTGCTGCGCGACATGCTGGGCCCGGTGATCGACGCGCTGGGCGCGAGCGATGCGGGGCCGGTGCCTGCCGCCTCGGTGGCGATGCAGGGGGCGAACGAAGCGCTCGACGTGGCGATGGACGTGCCGCAAAGCACGGTGGTTTTTGCCGCGCCTGCGCTGCCGCGCAGCGACAAACGATTTTATGCGATGTACCTGCTGAACGATATTCTGGGTGGCAACGGCCTGACCTCGCGGCTGGCCGATGGGTTGCGCCAGAAAAAAGGCCTGGTCTACGGTGTCAGCACCAGCCTCGATGAGCGCGATGGCATCAGCCTGCTGCGCGGTGCGCTGGCGACCCGCACCGAAACCGCCACGCAGGCGGGCGACGCGGTGCGCGCCCTGCTGCGCGAAATGGCGACGCGAGGCGTGACCACGCAGGAATGCGACGACGCGCGCACGCATGTGCTGGGTGCGTTCCCGCTGCAGCTCGACGGCTCGCGCAACATGGCCACCATGCTGCTGGTGATGCGCATGTACGGCCTGGGCGAGGATTACATCGAAACGCGGCAGGAGAAATTCGCCAGCGTGACCTGCGCCGAGGTGAACGCGCTGGCGAAAGAATTCCTGGTGCCCGAGCGGTTCCTGTTCGTGACGGCGGGACGCACGCCATGACCGCCATTCGCCGCCTCAGCCCCACGCTGATTAACCAGATTGCGGCGGGCGAGGTGATCGAACGCCCGGGCTCGGCGTTGAAAGAACTGGTGGAAAACGCGATCGATGCGGGCGCGAGCGATATCGACATTGCGCTGGAGCAGGGCGGCATCAGCCTTATTCGGGTGCGCGATAACGGGCGCGGCATGGGTGCCGACGATCTCGCGCTGTGCGTGGAGCGACACGCCACCTCGAAGCTGGCCGACGATGATTTGCTGGCGATTCACTTTCTGGGCTTTCGCGGCGAGGCGCTGCCATCCATCGGTTCCGTTGCGCGGCTGAGCATTACTAGTCGCCCGCGCGGTGCGGCGGCGGCGCACAGCGTGCGCGTCGAAGGCGGCGCGGCAAGCGAGGTGATGCCCGCGGCGCTGAGCGACGGCACGCTGGTCGAAGTGCGCGATTTGTTCTACGCCACGCCCGCGCGCTTGAAGTTTCTAAAAAGCCCGCGTTCCGAGCTGAATTTTGCGGTCGACATCATCGAACGCCTTGCCATGGCGCATCCCGATATTCGTTTCCGGCTGAGCCATGACGGGCGCACGCTGCGCGATTTTCCGGCGCTGACGCAGGACTGGCTGAGCGCCGCGCCGCAGCGGCTGGAGAAAGTGATCGGCTCGGGCCTTGCCGCCAATGTCGCGCCGGTGGATGCGGTGCGCGAAGGCATCCGCGTGACCGGCTTTGCCGGATTGCCGACCTACCACCGCGCTACCTCGCAGGCGCAGTATCTGTTCGTGAACCGCCGCCCGGTGCGCGACCGCCTGCTGCTGGGCGTGATTCGCGCGGCGTATCAGGATGTGCTGGCGCGCGACCGCCACCCGGTGGCAGTGCTGTTTCTGGAAGTGCCGACCGATGCGGTGGATGTGAACGTGCACCCGGCCAAAGCCGAAGTGCGCTTCCGCGATGCGCAATTGGTGCGCGGGTTGCTGCTGGGCGCGCTGAAGGCGGCGTTGGCGGGCGTGTCGCAACGCGCCGCGACGACGGTGGCCGCGCAGGCGCTGGAAGCCTTCACGCCGGGTGTGGCGGGCGCCGAGGGCGGCCTGTGGCACGGCGAGCATTCGCGCCCGGCCTTTGCCTATGCGCCCGGCACGCAGGCGGGTTTTTCGGCGGCACCTGCGTTGTTGTGGAAGCCCGCTGACGGGTTCGTGCCGCAGCACCGCACCGAAACGCAGGCGGCGATGCAGGCGCGGGTGGAAAGCCGCGAGCACCCGCTCGGCGCGGCGGTCGCGCAATTGCACCACACCTACATCGTTTCCGAAACGGCGCAGGGGCTGGTGATCGTCGACCAGCACGCCGCACATGAGCGGCTGATGTACGAAAAATTCAAAACCGAAATGGCCGCCCACGGTGTGGCGCGCCAGGCGCTCCTCATTCCCGAAACGGTGAGCCTGAGCGACGCGCAGGCGCAGCGCGTGCTGGCGCGCGCCGAGGAATGGGCGGCGCTCGGGTTGGTGATCGAGGGGTTCGGCGAGAACACGATTCTGGTGCGCGAAGTGCCGGCGATGCTGGCCGGCGCGAACATTGCGCAGCTGATTCAGGATTTGGCCGATGATCTCAGCCTGTATGAAGACGGGCTGGCGCTGGCCGACAAGCTGGAAGCGGTGCTTTCCACCATGGCCTGCCATGGCAGCGTGCGCGCCGGGCGGGCGCTATCGGTGAGTGAAATGAACGCGTTGCTGCGGCAGATGGAGGCCACGCCCTTTTCCGGCCAGTGCAACCATGGCCGCCCGACCTATGTGGCGTTGAAGCG
>JBIISI010000105.1:0-4221 GCA_044341105.1 Rickettsiales bacterium
CAGCCAACCCATTTAGTATCGAAACATGCAGGAATGCATGGGGTGTCGAAACCCTTCATCAAAAGCGGCTTTCAGTGCAGCCGTTACCCGCACTCCCCACCATGCATGGTCGGGGAGGCGCATGTGTATGTCCAGGCCTCCCGGCTAAAGACATGCGCAACCTTTCTTTTGATGAGGTTTTCGAACTCCCCGATCACCAATGTGGGGGGCGTATGCGCGGATTTTCTTTGCTGGAATTAAGCCTTGTTCTGGTTATTCTCGGATTGCTGACGGGCGGCATTTTGGCCGGTCAGAGCCTAATTCGCGCCGCGGAATTACGCTCGTTCACAGAAACCGCGAGCCGATTCAGCACCGCACTCTATGCCTTTAAGGATCGATACTTTTCCGAACCAGGCGATATGGCCAATGCCACGGCTTTTTGGGGTGCTGCCAATAGCAATGTTAACACCTGCAGAACCACTGCCAGCACCGGAAAAGAAACCTGCAATGGAAATGGCGATGGTGTCGTGGGCCCCATCACCGGTGTTTTTAAGAATGCGCCCGAACGCTATGAATTGCCGCGCGCCATGCAGCATTTAGCCAATGCCGGATTGATCGGGGGTGCCTACACCGGAGCCATGAACCCACCAGCAGTGGCACAGTATTTAAAACTGGCCATCGGCATTAATAGCCCCGCCACACGCATCGCGAATGTGGGCATTGCTTACTATTATTTCAACCGCGTTGGGGCAAGCGGCACCACCAATGCCTTCCATTTTTCGACGACCAGCCAGAATGTCCTGATGTTTGGCGGGCAGGATCAGGCCAATACCGGCAATGAAAGCATTGGCACGGCATTTATGCAGCCGAGTGAAGCGTGGAATATCGATACCAAGCTTGATGATGGCAAACCCGGTATGGGAAAAATCATCGCGACCGGCGTCAGCTATCCGAGCGATACCACCCAATGCACCACCTCATTCAATGGCGATGACTATGCAACCGCCGAATATAAGCTCGACCACACAAACAGCACCTGCGGGTTTTATATACGGAATTGACCCCGTACAAAAAAGGCCACTCGCATGAGTGGCCTTTTCGATGCTTGATGGCTGAAGCCGGTACTTACGCTGCGGCTTCTTCCTCGGCTTCAACCTGCACGGGGCCGGAATCCTGGCCGCGGGCGGATTCGTCACGGTCAACGAACTCGATGATCGCCATCGGGGTCGCATCGCCGTAGCGGAAGCCGGCTTTCAGTACGCGGATGTACCCGCCGGGGCGGCTTTCATAGCGCTTGGAAAGCACGCTGATAACCTTGTCGGCCATCTTCTCGTCGCGCAGGCGCGCAATGAGCAGACGACGTGCCGCCAGATCGCCTTTTTTGCCGGCAGTAACCAGCTTCTCGACGATCGGGCGAAGATCTTTTGCCTTCGGCAGGGTGGTAAAAATTTGCTCATGCTTGATGAGCGCGCAGGCCATGTTGGCAAACATGGCTTTACGGTGCGAACTGGTACGGTTCAGCTTCCGGCCTGCTAGTTGGTGACGCATAGTTAACTCCTATCTCTTTCCAATCCGGACCTAGTACGGATCTTCGAATTTACGGGCGAGTTCTTCGATGTTCTCGGGCGGCCAGCCAGCCACTTCCATGCCGAAGCGCAGGCCCATGTTGCCGAGGACTTCCTTGATCTCGTTCAGCGATTTGCGGCCAAAATTCGGGGTTTTCAGCATTTCGCTTTCCGATTTCTGTACCAGGTCGCCGATATAGACGATGTTGTCGTTTTTCAGGCAGTTTGCCGAACGCACCGACAGTTCCAGCTCGTCGACCTTCTTGAGCAGGTACGGCGAGAATTTCAGCTCTTCTTCGGCGGTCTTAGCCGAAACTTCCGGCATGTCCTCGAAGTTGATGAACAGCGAAAGCTGGTCTTGCAGGATGCGGGCTGCCAGCGCCACCGCGTCGTCCGACGCGATCGAGCCATCGGTTTCCACTTCCAGCGTCAGCTTGTCGTAGTCGGTACGGTTGCCAACGCGGGCGTTTTCCACCTTGTAGGCAACTTTCTCGACCGGCGAGAACAGCGCATCCACCGGAATGAGACCGATGGGGGCATCGCTCGGGCGGTTCTGGGCGGCGGGAACGTAGCCCTTGCCGACTTCCACGGTGAGTTCCATGTTGACCGACGCGCCCTTATCGAGCGTGCAGATCACGAGGTCTTTGTTGAGGATCTCAACATCGGCATCGGTCTGGATCATGCCCGCGGTGATTTCACCGGCTTCCGAAGCTTTCAGCGACAGGCGCTTACGGTCGGCGCTGTGGGCTTTCAGTTTCAGGTCCTTGATGTTCAGGATGATGTTCACCACGTCTTCGCGCACGCCCGGGATGGCCGAGAATTCGTGCTGCACGCCTTCGATTTTGATGGCGGTCACCGCAGCACCCTGCAGCGAGGAAAGAAGGATGCGGCGCAGCGCCACCCCGAGGGTGATGCCAAAGCCACGCTCCAGCGGCTCGGCTACCACGGTGGCACGGCGGCTATCGCCAGCAACCGGCTTGATGTCGAGCTTGGTCGGCTTGATCAGGTCTTTCCAGTTTTTATTCAGAATCGCACTCATTGGGTTCCCCTTAGTGATTCGTTCTTGTCTCGTTCATTCCAATGGATGGCCAAGGCCACCCCTGCCCTTACACGCGGCGGCGTTTGGGCGGGCGGCAACCGTTATGCGGCACGGGCGTGATGTCCTTAATGGTCGTCACGCTTAGGCCCACGGCCCCCAGCGCGCGCAGGGCGCTTTCGCGGCCGGCACCCGGGCCTTTTACCCAGACTTCCACCGTGCGCAAGCCATGTTCCATGGCTTTTTTGCCGGCCACTTCCGCCGCAATCTGCGAGGCGTAGGGGGTCGATTTACGCGAGCCCTTGAAACCATTGGCACCCGAGCTGCTCCACGCGATGGTGTTGCCGAACGGATCGGTGATGGTGATGATGGTGTTGTTGAACGTCGCGTTCACGTGGGCCACGCCCACGGGAATGTTTTTGCGATCTTTCTTTTTCAGCGTTTCCGCTTTTGCTTGTGCTTTTGCCATGATGAACTCCGCTAAGCCTTACTTAGTGACCATTTTTTTGCCGGCGATCGCAATGGCTTTGCCTTTGCGGGTGCGGGCGTTGGTGTGCGTGCGTTGACCGCGCACCGGCAGTTTTTTGCGGTGGCGCAGGCCGCGGTAGCAACCGAGGTCCATGAGGCGCTTGATGTTCATGCTGGTTTCGCGGCGCAGGTCGCCTTCCACCGAATAATCGGCGTCGATGATTTCGCGCAGTTTCGAAACTTCGGTCTCGGTGAGATCCGCAACGCGCTTGTTGAGATCGATCTCGGCTTTCCCGAGGATTTCTTCCGACTTCACGCGGCCAATGCCGTGGATGTAAGTCAGCGCGATGAGCACGCGCTTGGCGGAAGGAATATTAACGCCGGCAATACGAGCCATGCTACACTCCTGTTTTGTTATAAAAATAGCCCGGAAAACGGGCGTTTTCACGGGAGCGGGGAATATACAGAGGGTTTGCTGCGTGTCAACGGGTTAATTGGCAGACGCGCGAGATTGTTCCACATGAAACAGAAATAAATATTTTCCAGCAGCTTACAGGATAAAGCTTCGCGTGCTAGCCTTACGCGCGTTGCCATTGCCGCGCGCGAATCGCAAAGTGGGTGGCCGTCATCAAACCGTCACGCGGCTTTGCTAAACTGTCAGCGTTCGCTCCTGTTTTCGTTTAGCCTTGGCTGATGAGATCAGGTGCCTGTCCCGTACCCATTCCCGGATACGGCATAGGCGACAGCGTGCGGAGTGGTGACATGATGGAAATCTTTTACATCGTTGTTGCAGTGCTGATGGGACTGCTGGCCAGCCTGTACATTATATGGCCCCATACCATCGCGCACAGCATTCGTTGCGACGTGGCGATGATCGCGCTTTGTGGAACGACCTGCTGGTTTCTTACTCCCCAGCAGTTTTTCACGGCGGCCTGTGCATTTACCGGCACGGTCGCGCTCACGTTGCTCACCTTGCGCTATCACGACGAATGCGCATGAATCCGCTGCGGCAGTTTCGACTGCCGGGACTACCGAAAAGAGGGTGCGGAGCAATCCGCCCCTCTTTTTTTGTTTCCCGTCATCAAACCGTCATCATGGGGCGCTAGGGTGCATGCGTTCGCTCCTGTTTTATTTACCTTGCGTGATGGAACAGGTGCCTGACCCGCACCACGA
>JBIISI010000003.1:0-50918 GCA_044341105.1 Rickettsiales bacterium
GGGGATAAGCCCCAGTAATGGATAAAGCAGCGAGAGCGCCATTTCGCGTACAAAAAGGTCGCGCGCGTGCTCCGGCTGAGAGATTTGAACGGTAAAGTGGTCATCGTGAACACCGTAGGTGCGCCAGCGCTTTGCCTCATGCTCAATCACTTGAAGCCCGCTTTTGCTTTGGTAAGGAAAGTTCATATCGCTATGCGAAATGTAGGCAAGGCGATGCTTCCTATCCCAGATTTGAACAAGGTAATCCTGCTCTTGCTTCAACTTCATACTCAAGCCGGGCCCAATAATTCCTTTCCTGCTGTCGCTCAACCTGAGCGCGCCTAACTGGCTTTTCAGCGTCGCCGCCAATTCCATCATATTGCGATCATACAGCTCGTTGATCTCATCGGAGGCATGCACATAGGTAATACCGGTGACGATAAGCGAACCCGTCGCCAAAGCGATAATCAGCGAAACCAGTAAATAGCGGCGAATCGATCTCATTTGGCCACCATGTAGCCGATGCCGCGAATGTTATGAATAATATCCGAGCCTAGTTTCTTACGGACATTGTGAATCTGTACTTCAACCGCGTTACTGCTCACTTCTTCATTCCAGCCATACAGGCGATCTTCCAGCTCCGCACGCGACAATACTTTCCCCGGAACTTCCATAAGTGCAAACATCAGGGCGTATTCGCGCGCAGACAGAACGAGTTCCTTGCCCCTGTAGGTCAGTTCTTTGGTGGTGGTGTTCAAGGCGATTGCGCCCGACCGAATCACGGATTCGGCATTGCCCGTATTGCGCCGCAAGAGTACGCGGATACGTGCCTCGACTTCTTCTAATGCAAATGGTTTGACCAGGTAATCATCGGCCCCGAGGTTAAGCCCGAGCACTTTGTCTGCCACACGGTCGCGGGCCGTCAAGACCAATACCGGGGTTTTATTATGTGCCCGGCGCATCGACTGTAGCACTTCCAGCCCCCCACGCCTGGGCAGGCCAAGGTCAAGCAAGACGAGATGATACGTCGCATTCTTAAGACTTTCTTCGCCTGTTTCGCCATCACGCGCCCAATCAACCGCATAGCCGCCTGCCTTCAGCGCATGGCTTAAACCCTCGCCTATCATTTTATCATCTTCGATCAACAGAATGCGCATGGATATCCTTTAAGAACTTCCCATTCACGGTTGCGCATCATAGGAAGCCAGACTTACGCCAAACTTAGCACTGAAACGGTGCCGGAATGTTTTCAGAATCTTTCGTTTTTCCTGTGATAGAGCCCACCATGGCTTAATAGGTAGAGCGTCAAGAAGCTGTAGCCAACAATACCTGCGAGATACGTGTCCAGTGGCGCATAGATAAAGCCTGCCACGATCGCAGCCATCATGAGCAAAGCCAATGGCGCCGCCTTTTTGCTGATATGCAGAAGCTTGCTTGATGGTGTCTTGACATGGCTGATCATAAGCCCGGCCAAACAGGTAATGTAGATACCTGTATAGATGGAGGTCGTGGTGCTGATGGCACCTTTTAACTCTAACACAATCGGCAGGAAAATAAATACCGCTCCCGCCGGCGTCGGCATTCCGATGAAATAGTTGGTTGCAACGTTTTCCGCCCCCTCATTATACATCACATTGAAGCGCGCCAACCTGTAGGCTCCGCCGACAAGGAAAATAAGCGTGGCCACCCAGCCGAAGAAATAAAGCCCTTTTAAATGCCATTCATAGGCAATCAGCGCCGGCGTCACACAGAAGTTCAGAAAGTCGGCTAAGGAATCCAGCTGGGCCCCAATCGGGCTTTCCACCTTCAACCGGCGGGCAACCTTGCCATCAATAGCATCCAAGAACGCCGCGATAAGAAGCAAGACCAACGAGTAATAAATATTTTCCCGAACGTAGCTGAAACGCAAAGCAGTTAAGCCCAGGCACATCGAGGTGAGGGTAATCGCATTCGGAATAAAGGGATAAATATATTTCAATTTCATTGGCGCTGCCAAGTCAGTGCGGTTGCATCAAACGTTTTTGGATCAAGCGCCAACATCGTCTCGCCCCCTACCGTCACCGTGCCGATATCGACGAGTAACCGGTAATGCAGGGGAATGTACACATCGCAGCGGCTGCCAAAACGGATAATCCCATAGCGTGCACCGCCAAGCACCACCTGTCCCGGTTGTATTTCATGCACGATGCGCCGGGCGACCAGTCCGGCAATCTGGCAGAAGCCGATGGTTTCACCCTGACGATTGACCATGCTGCTGATCGTACGCTCGTTGTCGTCGCTGGCCTTATCAAGCGCTGCATTCAAGAATTTGCCCGGAACATAGACATGGTGCGAAATCGTGCCGCTGACGGGAGTGCGGTTCACGTGCACATTGAAGACGTTCAGAAAAATAGAAACTTTGTGATACAAGGTGCCATCGCCCGTCAGCTCTTTCGGCAGCGGCGCCTGGCTGATATGGCTGATCACGCCATCGCCCGTCGCTAATACAAAACCATCTCCCTGGGGAGTGATCCGGTCTGGGTTACGAAAAAAATAAATGCAGAAAAGCAGCGCGACGACGCCCAGAAGGCCTGCATATTCCGAACAAAGAAACAATAGAGTGGCCACAATGGCAGCGGCGGCGATGAACGGTTTCCCCTTCGGATGCGTTGGGACAAACAGAACGCTTTTTATGGTCGATAAGAGATGCATCAGATCCTGACTTAAGTTTCAGCTAAGAATGTCGAGTTATACGCGGCGATAATAACCATAGGTGCCGTATCGTATATTCGTTTTTCCCCTCATCACACAACTATAAAAGCGCTTTTCCCGATGATGTCAAAACAATGGCAACACACTGAAAAGCTGTGCTTAAATTAATTGCTTTCATTTCATTGGGATGCCCTTTCCATGCTAAAAAAACTGTTCCACCCCATGCAGGTCACCAGCATGCAGCTTATTGCTCTTGTCGCATTATTCTGGATGGTATTCGCCAATTTCTCTTTGGTGGCCGCGCTGGTGCATGACTACCCCCTGACGGTAAAGAACGCGCCATTTCTTGGAACGGCCTTTCTAGGTTTCACCGCCGTTATCATCATCGTACTGAGCGTGGTTTGTATGCGCTGGACCATCAAGCCACTCCTTAGCCTGTTACTTATCTCTACGGCGATGACCGCGTATTTCATGGATACGTACCACGTGATTATTGACGACCTGATGATCCGCAACACGCTGGAAACGGACGTGCATGAAGTAAGCGACCTGTTTAGCGTTCATATGTTGGGGTATCTTCTCCTGCTCGGGATTCTGCCGGCATGCTTCGTCTGGCGCTCGACCATTATTTTCCAACCGCTGCACCGCGAACTGCTGTCACGATTGAAATGGGTGGCTGCCCTGCTGCTTGCGGTTGGGGTGTTGTTTTTTTTACAAAGCGCCGTGATCACATCGTTTTTCCGCGAACACAAACCGATCCGTTTTTATGCCAATCCCTCTAGTTATCTCTTTGGGTTGGCGCGTCATGTCTCCAAAGAGGTATCGGCCATACGGGGTGTGGCACCACTTGCAGCGTTCGGTCGCGACGCCCGAATCCCCGCGACGGATGTCCGGCGCGAACTAATCGTTATGGTAGTGGGCGAAACCACCCGTGCAGACCGGTTCTCGCTAAATGGTTACCAGAAACACACCAATCCCCTGTTAGAAAAACAGAACGTTGTCAGCTTCGCCCATGTGCAAAGCTGCGCCACGCTCACGGCGATTTCGGTGCCATGTATCTTCTCAGGCCTCGGTGAAGAAGGCTTTACGGTTGCGAAGGCCAGGCGAAAAGAAAACATCGTGGATACATTAAACCATGCCGGTGTGCATGTGTTGTGGCGCGACAATAATTCAAGCTCGAAAGGGGTAGCGGACAGGGTAACCTACCAGGATTACCGCAGCCCTTCTGTCAACCCGGTCTGCGACGAGGAATGCCGGGATGAGGGGATGCTCGTGGGGCTTCAGGACTATGTGAACGCGCAGCCTGAAGGCGATATCCTGATCGTCCTGCATCAAATGGGCAATCACGGGCCAGCCTATTACAAGCGCTATCCGGCATCCTTCGAGAAATTCAAACCGGTGTGCAAAACCAACGAACTTGCCGATTGCAGCCAGGATGAAATCAATAACGCTTACGACAATGCCATCCTCTACACCGATTACTTCCTCGACAAGACTATCGAGTTTCTAAAAAACAACGATGGAAAGTTCCAGGTCGCGATGCTCTATGCCGGCGATCATGGTGAATCGCTGGGAGAGAATAATATCTATCTGCACGGCCTGCCGAACTTCCTTGCCCCCGAGGCCCAGCGCCATGTCCCTATGATCCTGTGGTTGGGTAACAATTTCGAGGGAATGGATATAGCAACCGCGATGGCGAAGAAGGATCGCTCGCTCAGCCACGACAACATCGCCCATACGCTTCTTGGATTGATGGAGATCCAAACAGGCGTGTATAAAAAAGACCTCGATTTGCTGAAGGACTGAGATGAAACGTCTTTGGTTTGCCTTTCTCTATTCCCTAAGTGGCCTTGCTGCGGCATGGCGCGATGAAGCGGCTTTCCGGCAGGAAGTGATCCTGGCTGCGGTGGTAATTCCGTGGGCCATCATTCTCGCCCCCAATAAATTATCACTGCTGCTCATGATCGGCAGTGTGCTTTTGGTGCTGGTACTAGAACTGCTGAATACGGCTGTGGAAGCATGCATCAACCGTATCGGCCCGGAAATACACCCTCTATCGAAGAAAGCCAAAGATACAGCCAGCGCAGCGGTGTTTATCGGGCTGGCCCATATGCTACTGGTCTGGAGCGTGATCCTGCTTTTTTAATGGAACGCCGGTCATCGGAGCACAAGACCGGGAAGATTCGGACTACACCTTGGTTAAGATTGCTGATTATCCAATCCAAGGTATGGTTGCCCTATGCAAATTGCTAAAATCACCGCAGCAAGTTACAGCATTCAAACTGTTAGTTGGCTCAATGCGCCTATCACTTCTAGCCGATTTGCCTACTGTGCGATAACGCCGATTCTTTGATAATATCATGCAGTGCAGCAGCAGACGCATCTTGCGAAAGAACTTCTAATGCAGCATCGGTTAATACGACTTGGTGCGCTGGCTGCGTTTTCATTAACCGTAATATCTCTTTGTCTGCCTGCAATTCTGGATTCAGCTCTGTCAATAATCGCTCTGCCGCGCGTGCAAATTGTTCCGCATCTTTTCCATCTTTAAACGAATAAATGGCTCCTTCGGGAACCGTATGTCGCCCAAAACGCTTTTCATCGCCAATAGCCAAGACGGTATTTCCTTCGGATATCTGGCAAGTTTCCCAATATGGAGTAAGTTCCATTCCTAGACACAGTTCATGATCGGCAAGCCATCTGTCTAACTCCAACTGCATCACTGGCCCGAACCCAGATGGCGCGAACCCAGAACGGGCCAGACGCTTTATGTAGCTTTTATCCATCTGGACGAGATCGCTGATCGGAAGTTTTTTGGGGTCGTGCCCTGCCCAAACATTCTGGAGAAGATTGCGAAGACGAGTACTGAATTCTTCAAACGGTATAGGATCATCAAAGCGCGGGTCAAAAAAATTAGCCGTGTTACCCAAACGATTAATTTTATTGGCCGCTATCTGACGATCAAAAGTCGATTGCTCTGACATTTGCTTCTTGCTTCTCCTTTATCTTCGTCCATCATATCATTTAATTATGTCAACATGATGAAGGCGTTCAGTAAAATTAATGACGTTAGCGCCCTTATAAGAATCGAACTGCCCAAGTACATATAAATCAATGAAAACGATTTAGCGGCCGTTTGAAATTGCTTAAAAAAACCAACCGACACGAACTCGCAACGCACTGATAATAAAGAAAAAAGAACGAAATCTCTGATTTCGTTGTAAATGGTGACTCTACGGGAGGCACACCGGTCAATTAACGTATTGATTAGCACACCCAATTTGTCAACGGCGATCTTCGCATGCCCCTAATTGTGCCCCTATTGCTGAATTGACGTTTTTGGCTTGTTTCAGGCATATAGGGGTATGAGCAAAACACCGCCGCCTAAAAAACGCAAAACCCGCCGAATGGTCGCACCATCGCTTTTTGTTCCGGTAACAAAAGAGGACAAGACATCAATGCCGTTTACCGGGGTGGAGCATGGCGAGCCAGAAGAAACCAAGCGAGAAAAGTTAGAACGGGAGCAACTAAAGCGAAAGCAGCTAGTCAGTCAATCAGCCCAAACCAATACCGAGGATATACTAAGATGGCTTCGGCAGGAAATGAATCGCCAAGAATACTCCTACGCGAAACTTTCGGCTCTCACTGGAGTATCCGAACCAGCGATAAAATCTTGGTATAGCAAAAGCCCTACATCGCGACGGAGCCCCGGCCTTGTAGAAGTCATGAAATGTCTTCAGGCCTTAAATTTTATTCTCATCCCATCGGATGGTGTTCTGTATTTAGACGATACAGGGGACAGGTCTTGCAACCCCATCGATTGGTTTAGACACCATCTTGCGAACCGTGAATTGCAGGATAGTGCCACAACACGAAAAACTAGCGTCTCTGAAGAGCATGCGCGCTCGAATGAAAACGCACGTCGCGCGCTTAAAATGAAAACGCATAAACCGCGCAGCCGGATATCTTAATTGGTTACTTCTGTAACCTTCCGCTCGTCGTAGTCTTTCTGCACCTTCGTACGACCATCACAGTCGTAATTAACGGAGGACTCATGCAACCACTAGAAAACAAGCCAACCGGTTACAGCAAATATATTCGGGCCAAGCAGGCTGCTGAATATCTCGGCATCCCACTCTCGACGTTCTACCAGCTAGTCTCACAGGGAGTTTTACCAAAAGCCTTCAAACTCACGGATCGTATTTCGCTTTATCGGCGGGCTGATCTGGATGCCGTTTTGGCAAACCGTAATGGGGCGAATGAAGCCCTATCTGCAACGCAACGGTAGGGGAGGCGCACGTGGCAAAAATTGTTTCAGAACATGCCGACGTTGTGTTGAACATCGCACGCAACAGCAACAATATCGATTTGGTGCATACAAGGCCCTACAACCCAACCGTAAGCGAGTTGTTTGAGAGGCTTTCCAAGCCAAAGATCGACACCATTACGCTAGCGGAATACCTCGACCTCTCCCCGAAAGAGCGTAACAAGCATAAATCCAGCGCGGGATGGATTACAGGCGGTCGCGTGAGGAAAAACTACCGCTGCAAGAAGCACATGGGGAAAATCAGGCAGCTAATGCTCGATATCGACGGAGCGACACCCGAGTTGATCGAGGAGATTATCAGCGGCGACACCGCATTCTCCAAGTTTGAGTGGTTTATGCACACCACGCGCTCGCATGATCCCGCCAAACCTCGCGTCCGGATTTACGTGCCGCTTCGTACCGCAGTTCCGCTAGATATCTTCGAGGCATTCGCGCGGATTACATGCACATTGCTTGCAACAGACGCACAAGCCGTCATGGATGCGGTGGACCCGGCCAGTTTTTCCGTAGCACAGCTCATGTACTTACCGACCATCAGCCGGGATCAAGAGTTCAAAAAATACCACAATAAGGGCGAGTTACTCGATTACCAAGACATCCTCGACCAATATGATGGGGACTACACCAATTTCGCTACGCTACCGCACTCATCCAAACGCGACAAAAAACATCGGACTCACATGCCCGATGGCAGCTATAAAGACCCACGCGATAAGGAAGGTGTTGTTGGCGCATTCTGCCGGAAATGGAACATTGAGCAGGCCATGCGCGAATTCATTCCTGATGTTTATGAGCAAGACATCGGCGGTGACAGCAGCCGGTATCGTTACACAGGCTCCGACAGCATGGGCGGCGCTGTAGTGCTGGATGATGGGCAGTATCTCTATTCACATCATATCAATGCAGACCCATGCGGCGGCGAATCCGTCAACGCCTTCGACATGGTACGTTTGCATGAATTTGGCGAACTGGATGATGATACTGATCCAGAAACCAAGATGACCAAGCTGCCATCCTACCAAGCGATGATCGAAATGCTCATGGAAATTCCTGAATTTCGTGACCAACTAGCGGAAGACCGTGTGGCGTTGGACGAATCTATCATTGACGCTTTCAAAGAACTCGACATCGAAGAAAAGGAAGATGAAGACAAAAAAATCCCGGCAGTCATGCGTTGGATGAATGAGCGGCATGCCGTGGTTGTAAATGATGGCAACACAATCATTCTGAATTTTAAAAATGCAGAAGGCCATCTGACCTACAGCACCGCTCAAGACCTGCATATGCTCTACGCGAATAGAACTGCCACGCTGAAGACCGGAAAGCTTATGACCTACGACCGTTACTGGATGGAACACCCGAAGCGCCGTCAATATATCGGGGTGGATTTTAACCCCAATGGCGTACCAGACGGATGGCTGAATACCTATCCCGGCTTTCCGCTTGCGCCGCGTGCAGGCGGAAACTTCAAGCGCATCCGTTGGCATCTTAAACATGTAATCTGCAACGGTGATAAAGTGCTTTTCAAGGCGTTGATTCAGTGGTTGGCGCATATGATGCAAAAACCCGGAGAAAAACCCGGCTTTGCAGTGGTGCTCATCAGCGAAGGAAAAGGCACCGGGAAGGACACCGTAGGCCATATCGTGCACCAGATGCTGGGGCGCATGTGGACTCAAGTGCTCACCCCACGGCAGTTGCTTGGCAACTTCAATGCGCACCTTAGCGATTGCCTGTTCATCCAAGTATCGGAGGCTATTTACCCTAAGGATAAGTCGGCGCAGGGGATGCTACAAAACCTGATTACCGAGCCGTTTCTGCCGATTGAGCGCAAGGGGAAGGATATCATGCGAGTCAGTAGTTTCCAACGCATCATGATTACCTCGAACCACCACCATGTCGTTCCAGCAAGTGCAGACGAACGGCGGTATTTCGTGCTGACCGTATCGGATCGGAAAAAACAGAACGCGGACTATTTTGACGCATTGTACGCAGAAATCGAAGATGTGAAGTCGATCCAAGCATTCATCGATTACCTCATGCATGTTGATATTTCCGACTTCGATCCGCGCAATCCGCCGAAGACCAACGCCCTTACCGAACAAAAGCTGGCGAACCTGACCGGGGTTGCCGAATGGTGGTACTACAGGCTTCAGGTGGGCCATATTCCCGGCTTCAGCAAATCCGGCAGTGGCGATGGGGGTTGCTGGGATGAGCCGGACATGTCGGAGTGGCAAGAGGGTTCTATTTCGGGCAAGAAACAAGCCCTGTACGATGATTATTGCGACCGTAATCGCCGCCGCCGCTACGATGGCGACCCGGTAACGCCCGCAATCTTTTGGCGCGAAATGAAGAAGATGATGCCAGAGATCAAAACGGGGACCGCCCGGCAAGGGAAGACCTTTTACAAGAAGGCGACTATCGAGGGCCTTGATACCTGCCGGGCAGCATTCGCCAAGTTTATTGGCGGCAGCGTTGCGTGGGAGGGTGAACCCATGCCATGTCGCGAGATTGACCTAGAAGACCTGATTTAGCCACTATCCTGTCGAGGTGGCTGAAGCGTGCCGTAGTCGTGAAGCCCCTAAACCCAGCAATTACGGCGCGTGACCGTGTAACGCAATGTAGCAGCAGGCATCGCAGCACCCCCTCATCCCTTTAACACTCGACTACAATATTTTTACCAACTCTCAAAACCCAGCACACCCAGCACTACGGCACAACCAACCCCAACCGCAGCTTTACGCGCCCCCCCACTGTCGTTACAGCGACTACACAAGGTAGGCACTACCACCCCGCTGTGGGTCCTTCCCCAGAAGTTGAGCCCCGTGGGACGCGCGGAGCCCCGGTGAAAGGCAGTTGTCATAAATTGCCTATTACACATGAGGTTGCCAATTCCTGCTTTCGCAATGAGTGGATTGGCAGGTGGCGGGTTTTTGACTATGGTGCAGCCAATGTTGACTGACGGGGGAGCCAAGGTTGGTGAATCAGCAAAAAAATAAAGGCGGGAACGGTCCATATGTTGCGACCCTGCTGCTATGCTTGCTGCTTTTCTCAGCGCGCGTAGTGGGCCAGTTGGTGCAGCATATTTCTCCCGTCGCGTTTCTCCCTCCGTTCGAGGCATGGCAAGGCAGCGGCATGCCGTATAGCGCGCTTCTCACCATGCAGCTGGTGATTGTTGCCGCCGCCTCATTCATCATCACCCGCCTTGCGCACGGTCGCATCACCCCCAACCCAAGAACCGCAGCATGGCTTTACTGGCTCGGCATCCCGTATTTTATTGCCATGCTGGTGCGCCTGCTCCTTGGCCTTGGGCCGCTGCATGAGGCCGCATGGTTCGCCGCCAGCATTCCGGCTTTTTTCCATATAGTGCTGGCCAGCATGGTGCTCACGCTGGCGCATTATCACTCATCACCTGCGCAGCGGCTACGGTTCCGCCAAGCGATGCGCTGGGCGGTCTATCCGGGGATCATGGGGCTGGTGGTGCTCGCCTATTATGGCCTCATCGCACAAGGGGTCAGCCCGGTCATCAGCAGCTATGTCAGCGGGCTGTTAGCAGCCATCACCATTACCATCGCTGAAATCCTTCTGCCCTACCGCGCCGAGTGGCGACCTACGCGGCATGACATCCTGCATGACAGCATTTTCCTGTTGCTCATACAAGTGGTGCTGCCCAATGCGCTGACCCTGCTAGCGGCCATCGGCCTGCAACATTGGGTAGTGCAAAGCGGCATCGCGGCGGATGCATGGTGGCCGCACCATTACCCGATATGGGCACAGATGCTGCTCATGATGTTTGCTGCCGATTTCCTGCGCTACTGGTTGCACCGCGCGTTTCATACCTACCACCGCCTATGGCCGATCCATGCCGTGCATCATTCGGTGCAGAAACTCTACTGGCTGAATGTGGGGCGCTTTCACCCGCTCGACAAATCGCTCCAGTTCCTTGCCGATGTGTTGCCTTTCATTTTCCTCGGCGTGTCGCAAGAGGTGCTTACGCTCTATTTCGTCGTTTACTCGGTGAAGGGCTTCTTCCAGCACAGCAATGTTGATGTGCGGCTGGGCTGGCTGAACTATCTTATCAGCGGCCCGGAATTGCACCGCTGGCACCACTCCAAAATCATCCGCGAATCGAACAGCAACTACGGCAACAATATCAGCGTGTGGGACTGGCTGTTCGGCACCTTCCATTACCCCAAGGCACAAGAAGTGGGCGATCTCGGCCTGTTCAACCGCCACTACCCGATGGCTTTCCTGAGCCAGATGCGCGCGCCGTTCGTACGCGGGCTGGATAAGGAGGCGAAATGAGCCGCCTTCAACAGCTGCTGGTACGGGTCCATATGGCCAAAATAGCGCTTGGTCCGTGGGCGCGTCTGAAGCAAAGCGCACGTAATTCGGAACGCACGCAGGCAGCATTGCTGCAACGTATCCTGCACGCCAACCGCACCACGCAGTTCGGTCAAACACATCAGTTCGCTTCGCTTGGCGATACCGCAGCCTACCGTGAAGCCGTCCCCATCCATGATTATGAAGCGTTGCGCCCTTTCATCGACCGCCAGATGCAACATGGCGAACACGCGCTAACGGTAGCGCCAGTATGCCATTATTTGCTGACCAGCGGCACGACCGGCGAGCCTAAGCGTATCCCACTAACCGAAGATGCGATGCGACATCTGCGCGATTGCCAGCGGCTAGCAGCCTACAGCCATTTCCGCGAAGCCCCGTTGCTATTCTCCGGCAAGCTACTCTCTATCACCGGCGCAGGCACGGAAGGGCAGATGCCCAACGACACCCCTTATGGCTGCCTATCCGGCGTACTGTTCGATGCCATGACCCGCTTCATGAAACGCCGCGCCATCCCCTCAGCTGCTATCGGACTGGAATATCGCTACGAAGACATCGCCCGCGAGGCTGCGGCAGCACCCGATATCACCGCTGCCATTACCGCCAACCCTTCCAGCTTCCTGCGCCTGAAAGAGATCATGCTGCGCGAAGGGCTGATACCGGCAGGGCGTTTACTCGGCGATCTGTGGCCCAACCTTCACGCCATCATCACATGGACACACGGTAACTGCGCCACCTACCTACCCGCATTGCAGCGTGAGTTCCCCAACACTGCCATTCTGGAAGCAGGATATCTCGCCAGCGAAATCTATGGCACTATTCCCGTAGGTGGCGGGCGCTGCGTTCCCAGCCTTGAGCATACCTTTTTTGAGTTCATCGCGGTCGATGCATGGGAGAGTGGAAGCGGGGAAACCCAACTGCTGCACACGCTGGAGCAAGGCCACCGCTATTACGTCATCACCACGACCGAGAGCGGCCTTTACCGCTATTTCATGCATGACATCGTGGAAGTGGACGGCATGTTCGAGAACACGCCCTGCCTACGTTTTGTGCAGAAGGGAAAGGGCGTGACCAGCCTCACCGGTGAGAAGCTTTACGAGAGCCAATTGCTGCACGCACTCAAAACCATTCGGGGAGATGACGCGAACGCGCCCTTCTTCCTCGCCGTCGCTCATAACGATCCAGCCCATTACCGGCTCTATATCGAGAGCGCGCACACTGCTCCTGACATGGCCACACAGCTGGATGATGCGCTGGGCGCACTAAATATCGAATACAAGGCAAAGCGCGATAGCGGGCGGCTGCATCCGCTTTCCATCGCCTTCCTGAGCAATGGCGCAGGCGATGCTTACCGCCAGCACTGTATTGCACAGGGCCAACGCGATGCCCAATGGAAGCTGGTGCGGCTACAATACGCCCACGAATGCCCCTTCGATTTCACTCCCTTCCTGCGTAAGGATGCGTCATGACCCTGCAACTCACCATGGCCCCGTTGCATATCCCCTTTCGCGCAGCATTCCGGCATGCAGGCGCGGAACGCGCGGAAACAGAAACGGTTATCGTTACCGCCCGCCGTGGTGGATTGGAAGGCGTAGGCGAAGGGTGCCCGCGCAGCTATGTCAGCGGCGAGTCCATCGCCAGTGCGTTGGCATTTTTTGAACAACATCACGCTACGATCTCGCAATTATCGACACTGGATAACGTTCGCCACTTTACCCAACAGTTCCAGCAAGAGATTGATGCAAACCCGGCAGCATGGTGCGCGGTGGAACTTGCCTTGCTCGACCTGCTTGGCAAGGAGCAGCAGCTTCCTATCGAGGCGTTGCTTTCCCTACCGCCGATAACCCAGCCATGCCACTATTCCGCCGTGCTCAGCGCGGGCTCGGCAGATGGCTTCGCCAAGCAACTGGCGCAATATCAGGCGCAGGGCTTTACGCAATATAAAATCAAACTCTCCGGCGACGCCGCGCTCGATGCCGCTTATGTTGCGCATCTACGTGCAGCAAACATCCCCCTATCGCACGTGCGGGCCGATGCCAATCGTCTCTGGCCTGATGCCATATCCGCCATCGCTCACCTCGCTGCATTGGATTACCCATTCTGGGCGCTTGAAGACCCGCTACATGCCATTAATACGGACGCACTTACCGCCATCGTCCACGCCCGCGATTGCCGCATCATCATCGATGAGCATTTCCTACGCCTCGACCAGTTCGCTACGCTTGCTCCCCATGGCCCATGGATCATCAATCTCCGCATCTCGAAAATGGGTGGTTTGCTGCGCAGCATGGCGATCATCCAGCACGCGGCTAATGCAGGTATTCCACTCATCATCGGCGCGCAAGTTGGCGAAACCAGTATCCTCACGCGTGCCGCCATTTGTGTTGCACAGGCAGCTGGAACTTCCCTGCTAGCCCAAGAAGGCGCGTTCGGAAACTTACTACTAGCAAACGATCCTTGCGACCCGTCACTCACGTTCGGCCCGCGCGGCATTCTCTCACCGCATCCCGCTTTTAGTACGCCGGGAATGGGCATAAATTGGCAACCGGAGGCCCTATGAAAAAGTTCAGTTTTCTTCACCACTCTTTCATTGCTATGGCGCTGCTCTTACTTGCTGCATGTGGTGATGCGCCGCGCGGCCCGGCATTTTCCTATGATGGCAAAGAGTTGGAGCTTAAGCTGGAAGGCGGCAAATATCTTACCTTCACCGATGGCCCCTGCGACCAAGGATTTGACGGATGCGTCATTCACCAATTCAGAGGCACCTTTGCCAGAGACCAGTTTTATTTCGTTCATCACCAATACTACGAGGGCGGCAAGTACATGCTGTATTCTTATAAAAGTGGCAACAGAACGATTATCTACGGCGAGCCACATCTTTCTCCGCAAGAGAACCTCATTGCAACGGCAATGGGTGATGAAATGAATGACGATGGCACTGGCATACGACTTTTTGAAATCGCTAACGGCGAAGCAAAAGAACTCTTCCATTATAAGCCAAACGGCTACGCCCTTTACCGCTTTGACAAATGGATCAACAATAATGAGGCCGCCATTGAACTATACACGATGTGCAGAGATAATGGGCGCAACGATTCGCTCACCATGCCGGTGCACCTAAGAAACACCCCAACCGGTTGGCAACTAGACCAAGGCATCGGCGAAGCGTGCATTCAATCCACGCGGCAACCTAAGCCTAGCGTAAGCCCGTAAGTAGCCCGGCGGGTGGGACAGCATCGGTGAGGGCCAACTTGCCGCGTGTAACAGACGTTGCAACCAATGTTGGGCGTTTTGCACCCCAGCTTGCAGATTCCCTTAGCAGCACGATGCCATCGTCGGTCCTACAATCCGTCTGCCAGTAATCCGACACACCGACAGCCATGTTATAATCACGGCATGATTCGCCTAAAACCTCCCGCGTTTCTTCAGGCTTAATCAGTCTTCCAGCTTCTCGCCCAGTTCGTTCCACGCGCTTTATCTCGGCGCGCTTAAACTGGCCTTCAGGCGTTCTAATCACCTGAATGGAAATGCCCTCACCGTCGTACGTTTGGATACGATGCCTCTGGTTTTGGGATTCGGTCATTTTGTATGCGCCGAACCGCTTGATATGCAGCACATCGGTAATGGCCTGCTCATTGGGCGAAGATTGCAGCAGCACTTCGTCATTTGGCCCCTCCTTGCTGTCGGACCATTCATCCCACGCATTGAGTTCCAGCAAATCCGTTGGCACCACCAAGTCTTCGCGTTTCACGGTGCTTCTATCGATGGAAATCGTCTCCGAATGTTGGAGTTCAGTAGTCGCGTTACTGAACACTTTCTGCCACAGCAGTACACCATCCGCCGTGAGGCAACTCTCCTGCCTAATACCGGTTGTTCCGTATGGAACTTCCCATACGCGGCACGACTCCCCTAATCCCGTCCCTACCCTCTCTGTCGGGTGGAATGTATATTGCTCACTCTCCGTAGGGCCAATGATAGAAAGATGGTCATAGCGACCATCGGGCAGCACCGCATAGCTGTAAGAAAGGCCGGTTTTAAGGTCTGCAATGACGATGCCTTTTTTATCGTTACGCGTAGTCTCCTCACGTATCCGGTCACCCGCCCGCATGACCTTAATCGTCGATTTCTCCAGCTTATTCACGACCGTGATAGTATATTCTCCCTTTATAGGCGCTGCATATCGCGTCCAACCCGGCATGATAAATGTTGCAGAAGAGGCAGCAGCCTGTGCAGCACTGCTTATTAAAATGACAGCAGCTACCGTTGCAATTTTACGCATACTAATTGTAGATATTGCGATCATTGCTTGCCCTTCTTAGGCCTACATTCTTGGTATAGCTTGGCATAGGCTACTACCGCAGCATCAGCAGAGCAGCGAGCTTCTTCGTCACCACGATACAGCTTACAATCCCAATGTTCGGGTAATCCGTAGAAACGGTCGCGATCTTCAGTGCTACCAGTCTTTCTTATTATGGAATGTGGACGGCCACGCACGTACTCAAGTACACGCCCGGAAAGAAACTGCTGACCATTTTTCTCGATGATTTGGTCAACGCTGAAATCCGTATGTTTGGGGAATACGACTACCTCCCCCGACTCGGCATATGGTTTCGTTACATCCGGCTCACTAAACACGCGCGCGTCATCAACATCGGAGGAGCAGCTAAGATGGTAATTACCCTCTACTGCCGCGCTTGCAGCTACAGAAAACCCCAAGACACAAGCTATAACGATCCCCCACAACTTCATCACTTTTCTCCCTGCATGCCTGCAAATCGCGGTTGCAGGTAGTTCTTCCATGCTTGCGCCGCTTCGGAATCATTCATGCTCATGCAGTAGAGCCCTACACTGCGCACACGTATTTCGAGCGTGCCTTCATCAATCCGCTCAAAACGACCGCCATGACATTCGGCGGCAGGCTTGAGTAATGATCGATCTCTACTATCGCATCTTCCTCATCGTACTCGGTAATCTTCCCGGTCCAGTCATAAGCTAGCAGTTGATACTGCTTATACATCTGAGCGCATTTCGCGTCTTCTACACGCTGCGGATAGCCTGTGCAGTGCTGCCATTCTGGCGTGGATAGCTGCTGGTACAAATCCTTTACAGCTGCACGTGCGACTGATGCCACCTGCGCATTGGTTAGCGCCGGATCAATCGGCATCGTCGTGGCTTTAGAAGAAATCAACGGCGTAGGCAGACAGCAGGCGCTACACAAAAATAATAAAGAGAGGCTTGTGATACGCAGCATCACCTTAACGGCATCTCGCATCCTACGGCTCCTGCGCTTCGATAAATTTCTCGGATGTGTTCGATCCAAATCCATGGAGGTAAACGCTGGCCTTTGCCTGTACCCCGATACGGCCTTGTTGCTCTATAACCTCCAATGGACAAACATCGTGCGGCGATTGCGCAACATATACTTTATCGCCCAAAGCCAGCTTCACACGGCGCTTTCCCTTATCTTCCGCGATAGGGCATTGGTCAGAATTAGTCTTATTGTTGAGCCTGAAACAGCTGCCTTGCCAATTTTCGATAAAGTGGATTTCTATACCATCTGGAACGGCTTCAACCTTCTCTATCCAACATATGTTCCCCGCCCATACGGTTGCAGGAAAGAGGCCGAACGCAATAGTATATCCAATACGGTGCCAGATGCTAATCACTGATGGCTCCACAAATAAACGGTTATGGCATTTTCGGCGCTAATATCGCGCACGCAGCGAAATTGATCTTCTATCCCTTGCAACTGTACGAGGTCGGCGCTCCGATAGCCCCAACGGGTGGTAACATAAGCGCATTCCTGCGCCCCTTTCTTTTGCAGCGAGCCCAACGTCGTTTGCAGTGCATCACGAATTCTTTTGTCATCGGTACGCTGTGCGGTTTGTTTCGTTAGCTTTTTTGCCTGTTCTTTATACAGCTCGTCCCACCAGATGGATTCACGCTCCATACAATTTCTACTGTGCGAACCAACGGCAATATCGGCCAGCGCATTATCGTATGCGGACACGTCGCTAATACACGCCTTTGTGAATTTGCCGATGCAAGTTTGGTAGAGGGTGTATTTATCATCCGCCGATGCAAGGCAATAATCCAAGAACTGCTTTCTTACCGGGTCAGCGGCATGGGCGATCCCTGCCATCCCGATAATCGCCCAACACATCATCAGCAAAGCTAGGTTCTTTGTGAGCATCGGAATCTTTTTTGTCGCTACCATACACTCACACTAAGACAGAGGTTTCTTTGGAGTTCGCGCATATTTATCTGCCGTCTCTGGCCGTAATTGCAACCCCACCATTTTTTCATTCTCGAAAACATACGGACATACGGGCGCTTTGTAGAACTGCTCAAAGATTTCTTCTGCCACGTCAATTTGCTCGTCCGTCATACGCTTTTCGAGTTCTTCCTGTTCGGCACGTGTACCGAACATCTTGATCGGCACCATCGACGCATGGACATGCGCCAAAATTACATTCGGTTCGACCAACGCCCGCTCCTCAGCGGTGATATCGGGAGATGGTAACCCACCATACAGTGCTGCCAGATAATGAGAGGAAAGTATTGGGCACGATCACACGCCATACGGTGCATCCAATAAAGCGATTTAGCGTAATCCTGCTTAAACCCATCG
Organism: Rickettsiales bacterium; assembly: GCA_044341105.1. Taxonomy (GTDB): domain Bacteria; phylum Pseudomonadota; class Alphaproteobacteria; order Rickettsiales; family UBA3002; genus QFOX01. The sequence continues at coordinate 17,964 of JBIISI010000003.1, forward strand.
CGCCATTTCATTTTTGGCGGCGGCCCATTCGGTAAGGTGTGTTGAGGCGGTATCTTTTGCGCATACTGCTGCGCCAACTCAATTTGGGCAAAGGGCTCACCCGCCTCTGCGGCTTTGAATAAGTAAATATTTGATTCTTCCTCGGTCATGCCGCCTTTGTCGCGGATGATACCGAAATGGTCCCCTAAAAGTCTCATCGCGGATATATCCCCGCTATCCGCTGCTGCTTTAATAGTCTCAAAACTATCTTTATAGCTCACCGTCGATGGCGGAAATGGCTTAAAGCGCGGATTTGGTTTGGGCGAGCATGCTGCCATTGCTAGGCAGCAGACAAGTAGCATTGCATTAACAACCCGCATAAGAACCCTCCGCGCGCATCATACATTTTTTCTTACGCGGCGCAGCTACAGATTGCGGTTATCGAATAATATACATGCCGGTCGCGAGAAAATACGCTAATGCATTAGTGTTAACACATGGGAGTCAGCATGGTGCAGAGCACCGAGATTGTAGCTAATGCCACAGCAGGAACGCTGCACCAACTCATCCTCGATGAGTATGAGCGCGGCATCGATGAGGGTGATGCAGCGTTTGTTGCCCTTACGGTTGAGCTGCATAACGCTGGAGCTATTGACCTTCTAGCGGCGCTGAGCCCCACTGCATTGGCAGACGCGCAGGGGTTCCAGTTTTTTACCCTTCAACAATTCTATTGCGCGGCTATTCCGAAAATCGAGGCTGAGCCGAAGCCTTTAATGACTGTGGTTTCAACCCTAGTGAAAGCGGCTGGAAATGACATGGCTTCTTACATGCCCAACGCTGCGTACCGGGATTGGTGCTCACTAAAACCAGAGCGTCCTGACCTCGTTATGAATTTAATCACCGCTGGAGACGCAGAAGCGATGGAATACCTGTCCCTGACATTAGAGGGTGGCGCTGTTTTCGATAAACGTAGATTCATGGAACAGGCCATCACTTACTTGCGAGATGCGCCAGAGTTACGCCAAGCCGCATTAACCGCGCTCGCCCGAATCGATAGTAGCGGCAATGTTGATCTTGCTCATACAGCATTAGCACTGATGGCGGAACACGTCACTGAGCAAGCTGACGATATGCTGCGCACCCATGTCTTAGCGGCGACTCTTGGCCTATATTCGCGATCACCCGCAGAGATGCATGATGAAGCCTTGGCCCTAATTACACAGACCATCCAGCATCGCGGCGACGGTGTTCTACACCACTGCGCGTCTGCATTGTTTGAGCGTAAAAATTTAACTGATGCGATGGTGGAATTACTCATAACAACACTAGAAGACGTGAATCCTGCTCACCTCGGCACGATTAATTCGCTCGATGTTGCGCTGTCAGAACTTATAAAAGCGGGCAAGGGTGCGCGTGTTATTGGTTACTTAGAGAAAGTTTTTCGTGCCCACCCTGATGCGCTCAGCTTCAAGCAATTCGATAGTGTGGGTCACACGTTAACGCGGGAACAACAACCGCTCGCCACCGATACAACCGTGCGGTGGCTGATGAGTGGCGATGCAAACCTTGCCTCCCATATCTCTGACCTTATGAGTGCGTCAACGCAGCAACCTACGATATTCACTGTTGATATCGCGCCCTACGCTTTCAGTGATGTTGAGGCCATTTTCCTTGCCCGTAAAGCCATTGGCTGGTTCTTCTTCCACCCTATCACCGCAGCATCACTCATTGTCTGCGTATTGCGCACTGTAAACGGCGATACAGCTGAAACCATTGGCGATCTTCTTTTTGATCCGCTGCTGCTTAGTTATTCGGGAGAACTACGGAACTACCTGCAAGAGCGAACTAACGATCCAAGTGAAACTGCTGCGCCTCAAATCCAGCAAGCCATTGATAAGTTGGATGCATATCTAAACAATCTGCGTGCTGCCGGATTTATTGCCGAACTCGAACCTTCCGAACGTGAACGATTGATCGAACGGCAGAAGAATACTGAGCGCATGCGTCAAATTCAAAAACAGGCAGAGCAAAGCTCGGTGTTACTGTCACTCGTATCCAAGTCCATCATTCTCCATGGCAATGGCTCTATTGGGTATCGCTACGATATGGATGGAAAGCCCCACCGCCATAGCATGAAAATGGGTACTTATAGCTCCGTGTGGGAAGCGCCACGCTTAGAGGCTATCGACCCGTTCGGGCTTGATATGCAATTACGCGTTTTCCGCGCTGAGAGGCTCGTCGCATGAAGCTGGTCATCAGGGAATATATAGCAGCCCTTAAAGAGCGGGATGAGCTTGATGCCATGCTCCCCAATCTCCTTACTGAGATGGGTTTCACGGTTTATTCGCGCCCTAGCCGGGGCACCCGCCAATATGGTGTTGATATTGCCGCAGTAGGTCAAACTGCCGATGGGGAGCGCAAAGTGTATTTGTTCTCGGTAAAGCAAGGTGACCTGAATCGCCAAGACTGGGACGGCACACCTCAGGCCCTGCGCTCATCGTTGAATGAAATCCGCGATGTTTACATCCCAACGCATATTCCCGCCGAGTATCGGAATCTTAAGGTTGTTATTTGTTTGGTGTTTGGCGGTGATATCAAAGAGCCGGTTCAACTGGAAGTACGTGGATACATCAACACCAATACTACAGCCAACGTCGCATATGAAGAGTGGAATGGCGACCGCCTTGCAGATTTAGTTCTAAGCGGCATTTTGCGCGAAGAAATGTTCACTGGTCCAATGCGTGCGCATCTTCGTAAAGCCGCCGCAATGGTGGAAGAACCTGATATTGCATACACACATTTCCGCAGTTTGGTTGACGCTATCATCAAGCGCCCTACAAAAAAGAAGGGCGAGGATATCTCCAAAGTGCGCGAAATAAACATGTGCCTTTGGGTGCTTTTTACTTGGGCGCGTGAAGCGAATAATGTTGAAGCACCCTACCGCGCAGGCGAATACGCAATCTTACGTGCGTGGGAATTGCTGAAGAATTTAATCGACGGCAATGGCCGTACAGCTACGGATGCAGGGATTGCCTTCAATGAACTTGTGCAACTTCATTTCACTATATGGGATACGCTAGCTGAAAAGATTTTGCCGCATGTAGATAAACGCCACGCCATCTCAGCGGCTGTTGGCGCATTCTCCAGCTTGGATATCAACCTAAAAACACATGACATTTTAGGGCGCATTGCCATGCGGGGCTTGTGGCATGCGTGGGCCAAAGGCCAAAGCAACCTGCCAGAACCGCTAGAAGGTTCTGAGGGCGATTTAAGCACCATTACGATGCAGTTATATCAGCTGATTAACAATAACCCCGCATTGCATGCACCGATTTGTGATGAGCAGGCTATCGACATCGCTCTGGCATTAATGCTGCTTGGGGTGCATGGCGGGCTCTCCAGCACCATCACTTCATGGTTGGATGCGCTCGTGGACCGGGCCCATTTCAACTACCGTAGGCATGGCAAATACCCAACGTGCAAGACTTCGTACTGGGATTTGGTCGAGCATCCGGCAGAAAAGACCGATGAGTACCGCAAAGAGGTAACCGGGGGCAGCATTCTCTATCCGATGCTCGCGTTGTGGGCAGGTGCCTATGGCGGAAACGAAGCACTCAGCGATCTGGCAGAGTTCAAAAAAGAGCAGTTAGCACATTGTAATTTCCAACTATGGTTCCCCGATAATGACAGTGAGGCAGGGTTGTATCTTGGAAGCGACCGGCATGGGGATATGTTATCCGATATTCCCGCAGATGCCGCAGGCACCAAAACACGGGAATATATAGAAGCAGAATGCACCCTGAATACTCATTTCGGGCAATTATCGGCGATTCGACTCGGGCATTGGCCTATCGTATTAATGGCCTGCCGACATTACCGTTTGCCTGTGCCGCCACAAATATGGATGGGGCTCCTACCGGCGCTGCCCGCTGCCACGGACAACCCCGCGACCAACAGCACGCCCAACACCCAAGAAAGTGCGACGTTGCAGGACTGAAGGCTGTTCTACAACTCGGAAACATCCCTTTTTCTTTACTTTTTTAACGGACTTCAGTAGCTTGATATCAGGTGCTGAACACACCTTAGATTTAGCGTTTTGCCGACACGACAGTCGGGACTCCTACCGTATGGTCGGGAGCCCTTCTGCCATACAACAGCCTTCGGGTGAAAGCAGTCGGGCACGACTAAATCCGTGTGTTCAAACTCCCGATCACCATCCCATACTAGCGAGGGATGCTGGTCCGTTTAACGACGAAACCGGGGATGCTATGAACCAACGAATCTTGTTACCGCTTCTAAGTGCAACGCTTCTCGCAGCATGCGCAACAGAACCACCGTTTGAGGGTACACCCACCGTTCACATCTGGGCCACTCCAACACAAGTAGCCAGTCACTTAGCACAACACTGCATCCAAGGCAGAGGGCGTATCGTTGCGCAGAGCAATTACCACTTTGTGTGTGCTGTACCCATGGATGGGTCGATGAACAGCCTCGTCTTACGGGCACTGGTAACAGAGCACTATTCGTCCAACCCAGAAATTAATGTCCAATCGAGTTGGGCAGCGCAAGGTAACGGTGTTCGAGTATCCTCCATTTCGTGGATGGAGCACCAAAATGCATTCGGCAAAACGACCAAGAACTACCTAGATCAACCTGCGAGCAAACGGAGCCTGCAAGCTGGCCTTGAAAAGATGAAGGCCACTATAGAAGCGCAGAACGCAGCGCGATAGGCAGGAGGCAATATGGCTCGAATAAAAATACGCGCTGGCGACTTTATCACAATATCTCCCAGCCATTCATACGGTGGCAGAAATTTTCACTTAGCGACTGAGGCACGAGAATGGAAGCTCAAGAACACCGAGACCATCCCTGTGACCGAGTTAGAATATGTGGAACTGGCGAGTGAAGAGAATGTGAAGAAGCTGGGCGGCACCATCGGCTGGGGTGCTGCTGGAGCAGCCCTGCTAGGGCCAGCAGGCTTACTCGCAGGTTTATTGCTCGGTGGTAAAAAGAAAGAAGTGACATTCATCGCAAAATTCAGGGATGGCCGTAAATTCATAGGAACAACAGACCCGAAAACATGGGCAGACATTCAAGGCGGCGCGCTGCATTTGCTCTAAGTATTAGCGTTATTTCGCTTCGTGGGCTTTCTTTTCTTGCCGCACGCGCCGATCATTCTCGCGTATTACGCGCAGCGTACGATTCTGCTCGGCGCGCTGGATATCATGGCGGCGCTGCCGCGTTTCAATTCGCTGTTGAAGATAGTCGGGCTCATTTTCGATGTGAACCGTAACAGACTGTGCCCCGCCCCAGTTCTCGTCGCCCCATGCATACGCTTGCCCTGCCATGAGGAGCATGCCGATTACGCAGTAAACAATATTACGCATGTGCTGCACCTTTCACTGCTTGTTCAACGTAATCGCCCCACCACTGCATCATCTCACGGCGTTCTGGGAGGTACTCCGCGTGGTTATAGGCGCTGCGGACTTGATCGCGTTCGGCGTGGGCTAGTTGGCGTTCGATGACATCGGGGCGGTGGTTATGTTCATTCAGGATGGTGGATGCAGTGGCGCGGAAGCCGTGGGCGGTGGCTTTGCCTTTATAGCCCATGATGTCGAGGGCTTTAAGGAAGGTGTTTTCGCTCATCATCTTGCGCGGGTTTTGCTGGCTGGGGAAGATGTAGCCAGAATAGCTATCGGCGGTGAGTTCATGCAGTTGTTTGAGGACGGCGATGCTTTGCGTGGAGAGCGGGACGATATGCTGCTCTTTCATCTTCATGCGCTCGGCAGGAATGCGCCACTGGGCCTTATCCCAGTCGATCTCGGACCAATGCGCGCCGCGAATCTCGCCACTACGCACGAAGGTCAGCACGAGAAACTCGAAGGCAAGCCGGGTGAGCGTGGTGCCGTTATAGTCTTGCTCGTAGCGGCTCAGCTTTTTCAGGAAGCCCGGAAGGTCTTTCTCGCGTAGGTGAGCGTAGTTCTCACTAATGACGGGTGCAAGCGCACCGCGCAAGTCTTGGCAGATGTCGCGTTCGGCACGGCCAGTGGCGATGGCGTAGCGGAATACCTGCGAGCAAACCTGCATGATGCGATGCGCGACATCGTGCGCGCCGCGCTTTTCAACTTTACGGACCGCAGCTAGCAACTCCGGCGCAGTAATGGCTTTAATGGGTCGCCCACCGAGCAGCGGGAAGATATTTGCCTCTAGCCGCTTGAGGATGGTCGCCGCATGCTTAACCTTCCATGTATGGTAACGCTGCTCGTGCCATTCGCGGGCGATACTCTCGAAACTATTCTCGTAATGTGTGAGGCGCTCGATCTTCTCCAACCGCTTTACTTCTACAGGATTGTGCCCCTCGGCTAACTGTTTTTTAGCAAGGCGGGCCTTCTCGCGGGCTTCTTGCAAAGACACATTCGGGTAAGTACCGAAGGAAATACGCTTCTCATCGCCGTTGAAATAGTATTTCAGCCGCCAGTATTTGCCGCCGCGCGCGGTGACTTCAAGGTATAGCCCATGGCCATCCGATAGTTTTCGCGTGATGGTGGTACAGGTGGCGTTCTTACACGCCGTGTTGGTCAGCTTCATTGGGGGTAACTTCCCGGTTCAAAATGATGCCCCTAAATGTGCCCCCTTTTGGTTTGGATGCCATTGGAGCCACTCAGAGTCTATCAGAGAAATATACCAGAAAATCAGCCGTTTTTGAAGGATTATTGTAGAAAACGGGAGTCCCTCAGAAGGGAAAATGGTGACCTCTACGGGAATCGAACCCGTGTTACCTCCGTGAAAGGGAGGTGTCCTAACCGCTAGACGAAGAGGCCATCGGCGGGCGTTGCCCGAAAACAGGGGGCCTTAACACCATAGCCGGACGCGAAGGTCAAGCGCTTTGTTACATCACCCGCGCCGCGTCCTCGATGATGAATTGCGGGCTTTCCTGCCCCTGCCAGCGATTCAACGTCAATTCGCCCGCCAGATGCAGGCTGGGCGCGGTGGCAAGCCACGCGCCCAATTGGCTATCGCCCACGTTAAACGCCACGGCATTCAGCCGGGCATTCCCTGCCTCATCGCATAGCACAAGTCGCAAATGCTTTTCTTTCATGACTTTGCGATGGACGATGCGTGCCGCGCGGATGCCAAAACGCGGGCTGGGGTTGCCAAGGCCGTAGGGCGCGGCGCGGGCCAGATCCTCGATCAGCCCGGCCTGCGCGGATTGGCAGCTGATCCAGCCATCGAGCTTGCGCACGCGCGATTCGGCATAGGCGGTGACGGCGAGGCCGAGGCGCTCGCACAGGAAGGTGTGGAAGGCGCTGAGCTGCGCGGCATCGAGGCTAAACCCCGCCGCCATGGCGTGGCCACCGCCCTGGGTGAGCAGGCCGGTGGTGACGCCCGCATGGACCGCTGCGCCCATATCGGCACCGGGCACGGAGCGCGCCGAGCCTTTGCCCACCCCGCCCTCGAGCGCGATAACGGCGGCGGGCCGCGCGAATTTCTCTTTCAACCGCCCGGCGACGATGCCGATGACCCCCGGGTGCCAGCCCTCGCCCGCCACGACGATGGCGGAGGCGTTGGCCTGCGTGGCAGCCTGCGCCAGCGCGGCTTCCAGCACCCCAACCTCGATCGCCTGCCGCTCGGCATTGTGCTGGTGCAGGCGGGCGGCGAGCACGGCGATTTCCGCATCGTCGGCGCTGGTGAGCAGGCGCACGCCGAGATTCGATTCGCCCACGCGGCCACCGGCATTGATGCGCGGGCCATAGATGAAGCCAAGATGGTAGGCGCTGGGCAGCTCGTGCAGGTTCGCCACGTCGGCCAGCGCGGCAAGGCCACGCTGCTGGCGGGTGGCCAGCTGCTTCAGCCCCTGCGCCACAAACGCGCGGTTGAGACCGGTGAGCGGCATCACGTCGCAGACGGTGCCGAGCGCAACGAGGTCGAGCAGGGCGAGCAGGCTTGGCGCGGGCCGCGCAGCGCGGAAGAAGCCGCGATCATGCAGCACGCGGTTGAGCGCAACGAGCGCAAGGAAGGTGACGCCGACCGCCGCGAGGTTGGTGTAGGGCGAGGTTTCATCGACACGATTGGGGTTGACGATGGCGAAGGCATCCGGCAGGTCGCCGTCGCTTAAATGGTGGTCGAGCACGATCACATCGACCCCCTTCGCGCGGGCGTGCTGGATGGGCGCATGCGCCAGCGTGCCGCAATCGACCGTAACGATGAGCGTGGCACCCTGCGCGATGAGTTGGTCGAACGCGGCAGTGCTGGGGCCATAACCTTCCTTCATGCGGTCGGGAATGTAGGGAATGAACCGCACGCCCAGCGGCGCTAGGTAGTGCCACAACAGCGCGGTCGAGGTCGCACCGTCGACATCGTAATCGCCGAAGACGGCGATGGTTTCGCCAGCTTGCACCGCATCGGCCAGCCGGGCGCTGGCGGCGGCCATACCCTGCAAATGCAGCGGGTCGGGCAGTTGCTCGCGCAACGTGGGCATAAGGAATTGCGGCACCGCATCGAGCGCCACGCCGCGCCCGGCCAGCACTTCAGCCAGCGCCTCGGGAATGCCGTGCTGCTGCGCCATGGCGAGCGCCAGCCGCGCATCGGCGGCGCGTGGCACCCAGCCAAGGCCCGAAGCAGTGGAGGACGGAGGAATCTGCATGCCGCAACCTTAGGCGAAAAGGGCCATTTCGGCTACGCCCATTTACTTTTGCTGGGAAGCATTCCTAAAATGCTGTATAATAGCACAAAAGCATTGAGGAGTCGTCATGCGGCGTGCGGCGTTCAGCCTGATCGAATTGAGTATTGTGCTGGTAATTCTGGGGCTGCTGGCCGGGGGCATCCTTGCCGGGCAATCGCTGATTCGCGCGGCGGAGTTGCGGGCCATTACCGCCGACATGACGCGCTACGCCACCGCGTTGCAAACCTTCCGCGACAAATATTTCGCCCTGCCCGGTGATTTCCGCGATGCCACGCGCTTCTGGGGTTTCAGCGGCACGGGCACCTCGCCCGGCTGTGTCACCAATAGCAGCGCCCCCTCCGCTAGCCCCGGCACGTGCGACGGCAACGGCGATGGGTTCATCACGGTCGCCAGCGCGGCTAATGCCACGGGTGAGCTTTTCCAGGCATGGAAACAACTGGCACTCGCCGGGCTGGTTGAAGGCACCTACACGGGCAATTCCGGCAATTTAAGCGGCAACCATTTCCTGCCGGGCCGAAACTCGCCCACGGCCCGCATCAGCCCCAGCGTGACGTGGATGCTTTCTTACCATAACAACACCACCTCCCCCAGCGGCCACATGCTGAACCTCAATTACACCAACTGGATTGGCGTGGGCGATGTGGCCAGCAATGGCGGCAACGATGGCAGCTGGGGCGATGATGGATTCCTGAAAAACGAAGAGGCCTGGAACATCGATATGAAGTTCGATGATGGCAATGCGCGGCAGGGAAAAATGCACGCCATGGGTTTCGATACCGGCTGCACGACCAGTACCAGCGGCACTGATCGCACCACCACCTATAACCTGAGCGACACCCGCGCGAATGCGTGTTCGCTGCTGGCGAGTTTCTAGCGCTAGATTTCGGTTTTCAGCCCGAAATTATGCTGCGCTTCGATCCAGCGCACGGTGCCGGTTTTGCTGCGCATGACGAGGCTGTGCGTACTCGCACCGCCGCTCCAACGCTTCACGCCCTTCAGCATGCTGCCATCGGTCACGCCGGTGGCGGCGAACATCACGTCGCCCTTGGCCATATCGAGGATGGTGTATTTGCGGCTGAAATCGGTGATGCCCATGCGCTGGGCGCGTTCTTTCTGTTCGTCTTCGCCGTCGAACAGCAGGCGGCCCTGCATCTGCCCGCCGATGCTGCGTAGCGCCGCGGCAGCCAGCACGCCTTCCGGCGCGCCGCCGGTGCCGAGATAGAGATCGACGCCGGTGCTGGCGGTGGCGGTGGCGATTACGCCGGCCACGTCGCCATCGGGAATGAGTTGCACGCGCGCGCCCGCTTCGCGCAGCTGCGCGATTTTTTCTTCGTGGCGCGGACGGTTCAAGATGATGACCGTAAGCTCGCTCACGTCGCGGCCTTTCGCTTTGGCGAGGTTCGTGAGGTTCACCTTCACGCTGTTATCGAGATCGACCACGCCTTCGGGCAGGCCGCCGCCCACAGCGATTTTGTCCATATAGACATCCGGCGCATGCAGGAAGCCGCCATGTTCGGCCATGGCCAGCACGGCCAGCGAATTGGGCCCCGCCGTGGCGCAGATGGTGGTGCCCTCCAGCGGGTCGAGCGCGATGTCGATGCGCGGGCCGGTGCCGGTGCCGACTTTCTCGCCGATATACAGCATCGGCGCTTTGTCGCGCTCGCCCTCGCCGATCACCACCGTGCCGTCGATCGTGAGGCCATTCAGCGCTTCACGCATGGCGTTCACGGCAGCCTGGTCGGCGGCTTTCTCCTGCCCGCGGCCGATCCAGTGTGAACTGGCAAGCGCGGCGGCTTCGCTCACGCGCACGGCTTCGAGCGCGAAATTGCGATCCATGATCCATTCTTTGTTGGCGGGTTCGTTGCGGAAAGCTTGGGCGGTCATAATAGGCTCCTACGATTCGATGCGCAGCACCACCGGCGGTTCGACGCTGATGGGCAGTTGGGCGATGGCGCTGGCCGCACGGGCCATGGCACCTTCGCTGGTGGTGTGGGTGATGACGATGACCTGCGCCGAATGATCGGCCAGCACAGCGCGCTGGGTGATGGAATGCACCGAGATCTGTTCGACTGCAAACGCGCGGGTGATCTCGGCCAGCACGCCCGGCTCGTCTTTCAGGCTGAGGCGCAGGTAGAACGCGCCGGGCAGCTCGGCCATATCGGCCGGGGCGGCCTTGGTGAGGTTGGCGGAGGCGACGGTGAAGGCCGGGTAGCGGTCGCCACGGGCGATGGCGATCACGTCGGCGACGATGGCGGAAGCGGTTGGCCCGCCGCCTGCGCCGCGCCCCTCGAACACCACGCGGCCCACTGCGCTGCCTTCGACCTGCACGGCGTTGAACGCGCCATCGACCGCAGCCAGCGGCGCGCTGTGCGGCACGAGGCACGGGCTCACGCGCTGCAGCAACGTGCCGTTCTGAAGCGCCGCGATGCCGAGCAGTTTGATGCGGTAGCCGAAGCCGGCCGCGCAGTCGATATCGCGCAGGGAAATGCGGCGAATGCCTTCGATCTGCATGGAAGCCACATCGACCTGCGTGCCGAATGCCAGCGCGGCGAGGATGGAGACTTTGTGCGCGGTGTCGATGCCGTCGACATCGAAGCTGGGATCGGCTTCGGCGTAGCCGAGCTTCTGGGCGTCGGCCAGCACTTCGCCGAAGTCGCGCCGCTCGCGCTCCATGGTGGTGAGGATGTAGTTGCAGGTGCCGTTCAGGATGCCCGCCACGCGGGTGATTTCGTTGGCAGCAAGCCCCGAACGCAGCGCCGCGATGATGGGAATGCCCCCCGCCACCGCTGCTTCAAACGCCAGCACAACCCCTTTGGCCTCGGCCGCTTCGGCCAGTTGCTGGCCGTGATGGGCGATGAGCGCCTTGTTCGCCGTGACGACATGCTTGCCATGGGCGATGGCCTGCTCGACCACCTCGCGGGCGATGCCTTCGGCCCCGCCGATCACTTCGACCACAATGTCGATCGCCGGATCGCTCGCCAGTGCACGTGCGTCTTCAACGATGCGAATGCCACTCAGGTCACAGTCGCGCTTCTTGCCCGTGTCGCGCATGCTGACGGCGACCACCTCGCAGACAACACCGGCGCGCGCCGCAATCTGCGCCGCATTGCTGCGCAGCAATTGCACCGTGCCCGCACCGACCGTGCCTAGCCCGGCAATACCAATCTTCACACTCATGCCGCCTCGCGCAGTTGCTTTTTCATGCTCTCGGCATCTTTCGCCATGAAAGCTTTGATGTTGCGCACGGCCTGGCGCAGGCGATGTTTGTTTTCCACCAGCGCGATGCGCACATACTGGTCGCCATATTCCCCGAAGCCGATGCCGGGGGCGACGGCCACTTCGGCCTGATCGAGCAGCAGCTTGGCGAATTCGAAACTGCCCAGCTCGGCATATTGTTCGGGCAGTTTCGCCCAGATGAACATGCTGGCTTTCGGCTCGGCCACCGGCCAGCCCGCGGCGTGCAGGCCCTTCACCAGAATATCGCGGCGCTCTTTGTACAGGGCGCGCAGTTCGTCGATCGAATCCTGCGGGCCGTTCAGCGCCGCCACCGCCGCCGCCTGAATCGGCGTGAAGGTGCCGTAATCGAGGTAGGATTTGATGCGCGTGAGCGCGTGGATGAGGGTTTTGTTGCCCGCTGCAAACCCCACGCGCCAACCGGCCATGGAATAGGTTTTGCTCATGCTGGTGAATTCGATGGCGATGTCTTTCGCGCCCGGCACCTGCAAAATGGAAGGCGGCGGGTTGCCGTCGAAATAAATCTCGCAATAGGCGAGGTCGGAGATGATGTAGACACCGTAGGCGGTGCACATTTCGACAAGCCGCGCGTAGAAATCGAGATCGACCACTTCGGCGGTGGGGTTGCCGGGGAAATTCACGATCACGGCCACCGGCTTGGGTGCCTGGTTCTTGATCGCGCGCTCGAGCAGGTCGAAGAAATCGGCGCCATCGGTCATGGCCAAATAGCGCACGGTGGCGCCGGAAATGACGGGGCCATAGGCGTGGATGGGGTAGCACGGATTGGGGGTCACGATCACGTCGCCGGGGCCGGTGATGGCCTGCACGAGATTGGCCAGCCCCTCTTTGCTGCCGATGGTGGTGATGACCTCCGCATCGGGGTCGAGATCGACGTTGAAGCGGCGCTTGTAGTAAGCCGCCTGCGCACGGCGCAGCCCGGCAATGCCGCGCGACACGGAATAGCCGTGCGCAGTTTCATCGCCCGCCACTTCGACTAGCTTTTTGATGACATGCGGCGGCGGCGGCGTATCGGGATTGCCCATGCCGAGATCGATAATGTCGCGCCCCTGCGCCCGGTGGGCTGCTTTGATTTTATTGACCTCCGCGAACACATAAGGCGGCAGGCGTTTAATACGGTAGAATTCTTCCATGGGTGCGACGCAATCGTAAGTTAAGCGCCCACCTTAAACGGCAGCCGCCCGAAGTCAACGGCGATAGCTGGAATAGCGCGAACTGGGCAGGTAGGCCTGTGAACTGGCGTAATAGGTCGCCGGGGGCGTGAGGGTGATGGGCGCGCTGCTTTCCGCACTGGCCATTGGGTTGAAGCTGCCGCTTCCCGTGCTCGCTACCGAAACCGGTGCGGGCGCGGCGGGCGGGGCCTGCAAGCGAATGGGGGCAGCCGCCACGGCGGGTTGCGGCTGGCCCATGGGCATGCTGTCCATCGCGATGGGTGCCGGGCCGGTGGCGATGGGTGCGGCCGTCGCCACAACGGGCATGGGCGGCGGGGGCGGCAACACCGGTGCCGCGGCGATGGTGAGCGCCATCACCGGCGCCTGGGCCACGGGGGCCACCGGCACGGTGCGCTGGCTGCTGGGGCCGGGCGCAACGGGTGCGGGCGGCGGGGCAGGCATGTCGGAAAGCAGCGATGGCTCCGCCGCCGCGTCGCGGTTCAGCTGGGCTTTGGCGGCCTCCGATGCCGCGCGCTCCTGCTCAAGGCGCAGGCGCTCTTCGTTCAGGCGGGCCGCGGTTTTTGCATCGCCACTGGCGGGGGCGGTCTTCGGCACATCGTGCAGCGAGGGGTAATCGCCCATCGCAACGGTCATGTTTTCTTCCGGCACGTTGCGTGCATCGTCGATGCGCTGCGCGGCCATGCGCTGCACGGCAGGGTCAACCGGCGGCAGATCCATGGTGGCGATGGGGGTGGGTGCGGGTGCTGCCTCGACCACGGGCATGGGGGCGGCTTGCGAAACCCGGGCGGGCGCTGGCGCAGCCTGTTGTGCCCCCGTGCCGCCGGGGTTGTTGATCGGCGAGCGCACATCGCCCAGCACAATATTATGGCGCGGCTCGCTGGGATTATCGGGAATGAACAGCGCGCAGGCCGAAGCGAGCGCGAGAGCGACTAATGGCGAGAAGCGGCGAACCGAACCGAGATAACGCATGACTTGCCCACGATTTTTTATGTTATTGAAGTGCGTGTTACGTGGCACGCTAAAGCGCAATGCCGCGTTTGTCCAGCGCGCGCTCGGGAAAAGATTTTTTGGCGGAAATCCGCGTTGTCTTATGGGGATAAGCCCGCTATAGCCATGCCCATGGCCACGAAAAAACCCAGCACCCCCACCGCCCCTGCCGACACCCAGCCGGTCGATGCCCATAAGCTGACCGAGAACATGGCCCGCGCGGGCGAATTGTGGAGCAAAATCCTGCAGGGCATCAGCGCCCAGCAACTGAACAACGCACCGAAGCTCGGCCATTCCGACCCGGTGAGCCTGGCCGAATCCATGCTGCACACCCTGCGCCATGTGCAGGTCGATCCGCAGGCCATGTTCCATGCGCAGATGGGGCTGCTCGGCGACCACCTGAAATTATGGCAGAGCATGACCGGCAAATTGCTGGGCAAATCGAGCAGCGATTTTATCGAAGCCGCACCGAAAGACCGCCGCTTCAGCGACGCGGTGTGGGCCAGCAACCCCATGTTCGATTACATGAAGCAAAGCTACCTGCTGAACGCCCGCCACGCCATGGAAGGGCTGGGCGCGATCAAGGGGCTCGACGAGCACACCGCGCGCAAGCTGAACTTTTTCACCCGCCAATGGGTCGATGCGCTGTCGCCCAGCAACTCGCTGCTGACCAACCCCGAGGCCATGCGCCGCGCGCTGGAAAGCAATGGCGACACGCTGGTGAAGGGGCTTGAGCAATTGCTGAAAGACGTGGAGCGGGGCCGCATTTCGATGACCGATGAAAGCGCCTTCACGCTCGGCAAAGACATTGCCGCCACCCCCGGCAGCGTGGTGTTTGAAAATGAGTTGATGCAGCTCATCCAATACGAGGCGAGCACGGCGCAGGTGCACGAAATCCCGCTGCTGCTGGTGCCAGCATGGATCAACAAATATTACGTGCTCGACCTGAAGCCCGAGAATTCGCTGGTGAAATGGCTGACCGCGCAGGGCTTCACGGTGTTCGTGGTGTCGTGGGTGAACCCCGATGCGAAACTGGGCCGCAAGCGCTTCGACGATTACCTGCTGGAAGGGCCGCTCGCCGCGCTCGATGTGATCGAACAGATCACCAAAACCAAACAGACCGCGCTGGTGGGCTATTGCCTTGGCGGCACGCTGAGCGCTATTACCCTCGCCTACCTGCGCGCCATGGGGCAGGCGCAGCGCGTGGCGAGCGTGACCTACCTCACCACGCTGGTCGATTTCGC
This sequence comes from Rickettsiales bacterium, assembly GCA_044341105.1. Taxonomy (GTDB): domain Bacteria; phylum Pseudomonadota; class Alphaproteobacteria; order Rickettsiales; family UBA3002; genus QFOX01. Next base: position 33,281 of record JBIISI010000003.1, read on the forward strand.
CGAAGCGGGCGATCTCAGCGTATTCATCGACGACACGCAGCTCGATGCGCTGGAAGCGCGCATGAGCGAGCGCGGCTATCTCGATGGCGCCGACATGGCGACGACGTTCAACATGCTGCGCGCGAACGATTTGATCTGGAGCAACGTGGTGAATAACTACCTGCTCGGCAAACAGCCCTTCCCGTTCGACCTGCTCTATTGGAACGCCGACGCGACGCGCATGCCTGCTACCATGCATGCGTTTTACCTGCGCCACATGTATCAGCGCAACGACCTGATTAAACCGAACGGCATCGCGCTGTGCGACGTGCCGATCAACCTCAGCAAAATCACCACGCCGACCTATATCCTCGCCACCCGCGAAGACCATATCGCGCCGTGGAAATCGACCTACATCGCGACCCAGACCTACGACGCGGATATCACCTTCACGCTGGCCGATTCGGGCCATATCGCCGGGGTGATTAACCCGCCGCAGAAAAAGAAATACGGGTACTGGACGAGCAGCCACCTGCCACCGAAAGCTGATGACTGGCTGGCCGAAACGAACGAACAGCCGGGCAGCTGGTGGCCGCACTGGGCGGCGTGGCAGGCCAAACGCGCCGGCAAAAAACTGCCCGCGCGCAACGTGGGCAGCACCAAACACAAACCCATCGAAAAAGCCCCCGGCAGATACGCCAAGGCGCGCAGCTAGCGCTTCAGTTCATTCGCCGTGGCGGCGCATTTCAGCACCGCGTTCATGCGCTGCGTTTCATGCACGCGCGGGGTAGGCACTTCCTTCACATGCATCGCCATGGCGTGCAGCACGCGATCGGCTTCGCTGCCCGGCGCGGCGAGAATGTGGTTGCCCTGCCATTGCACCGCATCCTTCGCCAATACCGGATGCGCCGTGCGCAGGTGGGTGCGGATATCGCTGAGGCTAACATCGTCGTGGTTGGGCAGCAGCACATAGCGGTGCTGCCCCTGCTGGTGGCCATGGCGCAGCAGGGTAAATTCCGCTGCCGCATGGTTCGGCAACGGCGCGGCCTGCGCCTCCTCCTGCCCTTCTTCGCACCATTCGGTGAGCTGCGCGCGGGCTTGCGCATCGAGCGTGCCTTCCTGCTGCAAGGCGCGCAACACGCCGCCACGATCCTGTTGGAAGGCGCGCTGCAATTGCGGCTTGAGCATGGCAAGCCCTCGATCGCCCACCGCTTTTTGCAACTGGTCGATGGGGATTTTACAGTTATCGCCGCCCAGCATGCGCAGCAAATCGGTGCATTGCTGCCACTCGCTGCCTTCGCCGAAGATAGTTGAGCTGCGCCAGTTTGCATCGTGTTCGTCGCCACCCTGCGCAAGGAAAAATTCGCGCATGCCCTGCTCGCTTAGCAAGTCCATGGGCGACAGCCCACGCAAATCCGATGGCTGCACGCCATGCATGAAACGGGCGAGATGCCGCACAAGCGCCTGCGGGCTGCTCAGCTGGCCAAGCGATCCCAGCTCGCCATGCAGTTCCGCGCATTCCGACACCAGATCGCCAAGCGCCCGGCGCATGGCCAGCATGGGGCTTGCGGCCCCCACCGCACCTCGCGCCACCATGGCGGATGCCCCACCCCCCGCCAGCATGGTGGGTGCCATGGCCGCAGCCCCCAGCCCCATGAGGGCGCGACGACGGCCATGATCGACAGGATCTTGCGGGGTGGATGCCATTAGAGAGCCCTTTCCATGGAACCGGTGCGCTGCGCGTCGACGCGCTCGGCGAACGAACGTGCATCGTGCTGCGCCGCGCGGCCCAGCGCTTTGACGAAGCTTTTTTGCGGCGCGGCAGCATCTTCGCGCGGGCGGTTATCGCGCGGCATAGCATCGTTCATCATGTAGGCGAGATGCGCCGGGCGCATGCGGCCATGGTTGATTTCGGTGGCGATCGCCTGCATGGCGTCCGCCACGCCGATTTCTTCCAGCACCTGCGCCTGCTGGGTGGGGCGCATGCGCGCATAATCGGCACCGAACTGCTGCGCGATCATTGACTGCACCGACGGGTTACCCGCCACCAGCACACTGTAAACCTGCTCTTTGGAAATGCCCCAGCCGCGCCCCATGCCGCGCTCCAGCTCGAGGATGCGATCATGCGCGGCGGCGTTGTCGAGGCCGGTTTTGCGGTCGATCGCGAATTCCAGCCCGCTATGCAGCACCAGCGAGGAGAACCCCGCAACCGACCCCATGGTGAGGAACTGCGCTACCCCGTCGAGCCCCCATGGCAGATTGGAAAAAAGCTCCTTACCCATGTCGAGGATGCCGACATTGATAAGGCCGAACGTAGCGATGGCGGCAAGCGCGCTGGTGCCGAAATTCACCCAGTTGCGATGGCTCTGCCGCTTCAGCGCCTGGTCGATCACGTCATTGGTTTTGGCCGCTTCGTGCAGGTGGCTGCGCGTGACATCGCCCGGGGCAATGCCGAACTCGCGCGCGATGTCGTCGCGGTAGAGTTCGATCATGTTGTTTTCATAGACTTCCTGCGATTTCAGGCGCATCACGCCGTTAAACAGCGCGCCGCCGAACGCCACCACCGCCGAGGTAATCAGCGTGCTGCCGGGGGCCACCATGTTGGTGACCACGCCCGCCAGAATGACCGCCAGCGACAAAAACCCGCGACCCAGCAAATAGGTCTTCAGGTTTTTCGCCCAGTCGTTAAATGCGTCGAACAGCCACATCGGTGCAGGAATCCTCCACCATGAAGTGTAACGTTTTGAGCGGGTTGGGAGTGTGAAGGTTTTGTGAAAAGGGGACTTGGGATTTAAGACTTAGGATTTAGGATTTTAGACTTAATATCCAATGTCATAACCCCTTATAATCCTTCGCTGAATCCACGTAATTCTGGGCGCTGACGGGGATGAAATCGATCTCCGCCTGCTTCAGCGGGCGGAAGGGTTTGGCGGGGTTGCCCGCCCACATCTGGCCGGTGGGAATGGTTTTGTAGCTGGTAAGCATGGCCCCGGCGGCAAGGAACCCACCCGATTCCACCGTCGCAAAATCGAGCAGGGTGGAGCCCATGCCGATAAAGGCGTTGTCGTGGATGGTCGCTGCGTGGATGAGCACCCGGTGGCCGATGGTGATGCCCGAGCCAATGCTGGTCGGCCCGGTTTTGCGGGTGACGTGGATGACGGTGCCATCCTGGATATTGGTGCGCGCGCCGATGCGGATGCTGTTCACGTCGCCGCGAATGACGCAGCCGAACCAGACGGAGCTTTCCGCGCCGATATGCACGTCGCCGATCACCACCGCGCCGGGGGCGATGAACGCATCCGGGTGGATGGTGGGGTGAATGCCGAGATACGGCAGGATGATGGCGCCGGGATGGGTTTGCATGCGCTAGAGTTAGGGGAAAACGGCGGTGAGTTCAAGGTTGGTGGTTTCCGCCGCGCCCACCATGAGGTTGGCGTTCTGCAAGGCCTGGCCCGAGGCGCCCTTCACGAGGTTGTCGATCACCGAGACGATGATGAGCTCGCCCGCGCGGCGACCGGCATGCAGGCCCATGAAACACTGGTTGGTGCCGCGCACTTCGTGCGTGCGCGGGCTGCCTTCGGCCAGCACGGTGACGAAGGGTTCGTTGGCATAAGCCGCCTGCAGCAGGCTGTGCGCATCGGCAGCGGTTTTGCCCTCGGCCAGCTGCACATGGATGGTGCTGAGCATGCCGCGCGTGAACGGCACCAGATGCGGGGTAAAGGAGATGGTGAGGGGCGTGCCAGCTCCCTTCTGAAGCTCCTGCTCGATCTCGGCCATGTGGCGGTGGCGGCCCACGGAATAGGCCGACGCGCCGCCTTCCAGCTCATTATACAGCATCTCCTGCTTCACGCTGCGGCCCGCACCGGACACGCCGGACATGGAATCGACCGTGATCGTGTCGGGCTGCACCAGCCCGGCCTTCACCAGCGGCAGCAGCGGCAGCAGGATGCTGGTGGGGTAGCAGCCGGGATTGGCCACAAGGCGCGCGTCTTTGACTGCCTCGCGCGCATGTTCGGTGAGGCCATAGATGGCCCCTGCCTGCAAGGCCGTGGCGGCGTGGTCGTGGCCGTACCACTCCTTGTAGGCGGCGGGGTCGCTGAGGCGGAAATCGGCCGAGAGATCGACGATTTTTATGTGTTCCGGCAGGCTGGCGATGATGGCTTGCGTGGTGCCGTGCGGCAGGCAGCAGAACACGAAATCAATCTGCGAAAAATCGACCTCGGTGTGCTTCACCAGCTTCGGCAGGGCGCGCGCGCGCAGGTGCGGATAGACCTGCGCCATTTCCTTACCCGCCTGGCTGTCGCCGGTGAGGGCGGTGATGTCAAAATGCGGGTGGCCATGCAGCAGCCGCAATAATTCCGCCCCGGTATAGCCGGAGGCCCCAAGGATGGCCGTGCGATGTTTTTTCTGGGTCATGGCCCACTCCTAGCAGGATTGCTGGCAAGAAAAAACCCCGGAAGCGCTTTCGCATTTCCGGGGTTTTTGCGTTCGGGAAATCGCGATTAGCGTTTGCTGAACTGGAAGCTACGGCGGGCTTTCGCCTTACCGTATTTCTTACGTTCAACCACGCGCGGATCGCGGGTGAGGAAGCCAGCTTTGCGCAGTTGCGGGCGCAGGCTGGGATCGTAATTGTCGAGCGCGCGGGCAATGCCGTGGCGCACCGCGCCAGCCTGACCCGACAGGCCACCACCGGCCACGGTGATGAACAGGTCGAACTTGCCTTCTTCCTTCAGCAGGGCGAAGGGCTGGTTGATGATCATGCGCAGCACCGGACGGGCGAAATAGGTATCGATTTTCTTGCCGTTTACGGTGACCTGGCCCTTGCCACGCTTCACCCAGACGCGGGCGGTGGCGTTCTTGCGGCGGCCGGTGCCATAGGCGCGGCCTTGCGCATCGAGTTTCGGGGCTTTTACTTCTTCACTTGCCGTTGCCATGATTACGTGTCCTTAGCGGGCGTTTTTATCGTTGAACTGGGCGAAATCGACCGATTTCGGCTGCTGGGCGCTGTGCGGGTGCTCGCCACCGGCATACACATGCAGGTGCTTGAGCTGACGGCGGGCCAGCGGGCTGTCTTTCGGCATCATGCGCTCGACGGCTTTTTCGAACACGCGCTCGGGGTGCTCACCGCTCAGGATGAACTCGGCGCTGCGCTCTTTAATGCCGCCCGGGTAGCCGGTGTGGTAGTAATACACCTTCTTACCGCGCTTACGGCCGGTGAGCTTCACCTTGCCCGCATTCACGATCACGACATTGTCGCCCGTGTCCATGTGGGGGGTGAACATGGCCTTGTGTTTGCCACGCAGCACTTTTGCTACGTACGACGCAAGGCGGCCCAGCACGATGCCGTCTGCATCGATTACAAGCCATTCTTTTTTAATGTCTTTCGGCGTTGCCGAGAACGTTTTCATAACACGCTCTTTTTGTTGGTTTTGTTACAATTAGGGTGCGCGTTGTAGTGAAGCGCGCGCCCCCTGTCAACCGCTATTGTACAGCTTTTTCGAGCTGCAGACGGCCTTTTAGCCGTAACGTCCCGTAATATAGTCTTTTGTCTGTTGCAATTGCGGGGCATTAAATAATGCATCGGTCTGCCCCTCCTCCATCAGGTGGCCGAGATGGAAGAAGGCGGTGCGGTCGCTCACGCGGCGCGCCTGCGCCATCGAGTGGGTGACGATGACGATGGTGTAGTCTTTCTTCAGCGTGTGGATCAGCTCCTCGACTTTGCCGGTGGCGATGGGGTCGAGCGCGCTGCACGGCTCGTCCATGAGGATCACTTCGGGCGACACGGCAATGGCGCGGGCGATGCAGAGGCGCTGCTGCTGCCCGCCCGACAAGCCGGTGCCCGGCGCGCCGAGGCGGTCTTTCACCTCGTCCCACAGCGCGGCGTGGCGGAGCGATTGCTCGACCACCGCGTCGAGCTCGGCCTTGCTGTCGCACAACCCGTGGATGCGCGGGCCGTAAGCCACGTTGTCGTAGATGGATTTGGGGAACGGGTTGGGTTTCTGGAACACCATGCCCACGCGCGCGCGCAGCAGCACCACGTCGAGCTTCTTATCATAGATATCCTGCCCGTCGAGCTGGATGGAACCGGTAACCTTCGCGCCGGGCACGAGGTCGTTCATGCGGTTCAGGCAGCGCAGGAAGGTGGATTTGCCGCAGCCCGACGGGCCGATGAAGGCAGTGACCGCTTTCGGCGCGACATTGAGCGACACGCCCTGCAGCGCGTGTTTTTCGCCGTAATGGACATGGACGTTGTCGGCGATGATTTTGGGGGATTCGGTCGTCATATCACCAGCTTTGTTGGGTGCGTTTGCGCACGATAATGGCAGTCGCGTTGAGGAGCAAGAGAATGGCGAGCAGCACCAGAATGCCCGCCGAGGTTTTCTCGGCGAAGCCCACTTCCGGGCTGCTGGCCCACAGGTAAATCTGCACCGGCATGGCGGTGGCGGGGTCGGTGAGGCCGCGCGGCACATCGGCCACGAAGGCGACCATGCCGATGAGCAGCAGCGGCGCGGTTTCGCCAATGGCGCGGGCGATGGAAAGGATCGTGCCGGTCATGATGCCGGGCAGCGCATAGGGCAGCACATGGTGGCGCACCGCCTGAATGGGCGAAGCCCCAAGCCCAAGCGCCGCAAGCCGCAGCGAGGGCGGCACGGCGCGAATGGCGGCGCGCGCGGCGATAATCATGACGGGCAGGATAAGCAGCGCGAGCGTGAGCGCGCCGACGATGGGGGCCGAGCGCGGCATGCCGAACCATTGCAGGTACACCGATAGACCAAGCAGCCCGTAAATAATGGAGGGCACGGCGGCGAGGTTGTTGATGACCACTTCGAGCAATTCGGTGGCGCGGTTTTTGGGCGCGAATTCTTCGAGGTAGATCGCCGCCATGATCGACACCGGCAACGCCACGCCGATGCACACCGCCAGCATGAGCAGCGAGCCGACCATGCTGCCAAGGAACCCGGCGGCTTCCGGTGCGCGGCTATCGCCCCGGGTGAAGAATTCGTGGTTGAAGGCGCGGCGCAGGCGGCCCTGCTCGCCCCACGCATCGAGCAGCGCGAGCTGCGCGTCGCTGATGGGACGCAGGCTTTCTTCCGCCTGCCGATCGATGCGGCCTTTCAGCAGCGCATCGGCAGTGTCGGAAAGCGGCACCCACACGGTGAACGGCACACGCGCCAGCACCGTGTTCGGATCGGTCTTTACGCGGGCGGCAAGCGCCTGTTCCTGCGCAAGACGGGCGCGGCGCACATCGTCGGCGGCGAAGAACCCGACGAGTTGGTAAAGCGCGCGGCGGTCGGCGGTGGTTTTGGGCGCGCGGGGCGCAAGCTGCGCCAGCGCGGCGTGGGTCAGCGCGTAGTCATCGACCTCGCCGCCCCAGCGGGTGGACGGGGCAATGTCGAGCTTCAGCTCGTGGCGGGTGAAGCCGCCAAGGCCCGGCAGCGCAATGATCCACAGCAGGTAGCCCAGCATGAGCGCACAAAACAGCAGCGACAGCACGCCCCAGGCGCGAAAACGCATTTCGGCGGCGTGGCGCTGTTCGAGCCGTTCGGCGATGCGGCGGGTCGCGCTATTCATATTGCTCCCGGAATTTGTTGACGATCCATTGCGCGGCGAGGTTCAGCAGCAGCGTGAACATGAACAGCGTGAGGCCGAGCGCAAAGGCGGCGAGCGTTTTCGGGCTGTCGAATTCCTGATCGCCGACCAGCAGCGTGACCATCTGCACCGTCATGGTGGTGACGGCCTCGAGCGGATTGGCGGTGAGGTTGGCCGACAGGCCCGCCGCCATCACCACGATCATGGTTTCGCCGATGGCGCGGCTTACCGCCAGCAGCACCGCGCCCATAATGCCCGGCAGCGCGGCGGGCAGAATCACCCGCCGGATGGTTTCCGATTCGGTCGCCCCCATGCCGAGCGAGGCATCGCGCAGGCCCTTCGGCACCGCGGCCATCATGTCGTCGCTGAGCGAGGAGATGAACGGGATGATCATGATGCCCATCACCAGCCCGGTGGCGAGCGCACTTTCCGACGACACGGAAAGCCCGACCGCACGACCCAGCAATTGCATGAACGGTGCCACGGCCTGAATCGCGAAATAGCCGTAGACCACGGTGGGAATGCCCGCCAGCAGCTCGAGCACTGGCTTGGCGAGGGCGCGCAGGCGGCGGCTGGCATATTGGCTGAGGTAAATGGCGCTCATGAGGCCCACGGGCACCGCCAACAGCAGGGCGATGGCGGTGATCATGAGCGTGCCCGACAGCAGCGGCAGCACACCGAAACTGCCGCTCGCGCCGGCCTGATCGGCGCGCAGGGCGGTTTGCGGGCTCCAATGCGTGCCCAGCAGGAAATCCAGCACCGGCACGCGCGCGAAAAAATGCATCGCCTCGGTGAAGACCGAGGCCACGATGCCGATGGTCACCAGCACCGCCAGCGCCGCACAGGCCAGCATGGCCGCGTAAATGAGCGGCTCGAAACGGCGGGCGTGAGTCATGGTGCGGGTGGTGCGCATGCGCCTGCGTCATAGCTGCTGCGGTGGCAAAGGTCAAAGCATCGCTCACGCATGCGCTTGGCGCATAGCTCGGCGGCTCAGTTATGCTGCCAGATAAAGAAGTTGAGGTAGCAGGCGAAACTGACCCACGCCAGCAACGGCAGCATCAGCGCGCCTGCCAGCCGGTCGGCCCGCCAGAACAGCCGCACGCTGACCAGCACCGCGCCCCAACCGGTAGCGAGCAGCGCCATGCCAAAACCGATGTTGTGCTGGCCGAAAAACACCATCGTCCAAAGCAGGCCGAGCAGCAGCTGGATGCTCCACCAGCGCAGCGGGCGGCGCGCCGCCCGGCCCTGCACCCCCACCAGCCGCGCGGCGGCCACGGCCATGAGGAAATACAGCAGCGTCCACATCACGCCGAACACATAGCCCGGCGGGTTGAGCGGCGAGCGATGCAGGGTGCGATACCATTCGCCCACCGCCTGCGCAGTGAAATAGCCGCCCATGGCCTGCACGGCGAAACACACGGCATAGGCGAGGAAAAACGCGCGCAGGTAGGTGCAGGTGCGTGCCATTACGATTCGTAGATCGGCAGGTAAACGGTGAACACGCTGCCCTCGCCCACCACGGAATCAATCGTGATCGCGCCGCGATGGCGGGTGACGATGCCTTTCACGATGGCAAGGCCGAGGCCGGTGCCACCGACCTGCCGCGTGCGCGCCGAATCGACGCGGTAGAAACGCTCCATCAGCCGCGGCAGATGCTGCTTGGGAATGCCGTCGCCCTGATCGCGCACGCTGAAGGCAACCACGCGGGTGAGGTTGCGCATGTTGAGATCCTGCGGCAGCTCGGTGGTGGTTTTCAGCGTCACCGTCACGTCGGAATCGGCGTAGCCGTATTTGATGGCGTTGCTCATGAGGTTGTGGGCGACCTGCGCCAGCTCGTTGCCCTCGCCCTTCACCATCGGCAAATTGTCGTGGATGTTGAGCGTGACGCGCATGTTCTTGGCGCCCGCCGCGCGCTTCACGTTTTCGGCTTCGCGCCGCACCAGGTTGGCCATGTCGAGCGGCTCGGTCGGCACGGAATGCGCGTTCATCTCGATCTTGCTGAGCGACAGCAGGTCACCGATCAGCTGCTGCATGCGGTCGGCCTGCTCGAGCATGATTTTCAGGAACTCGATGCGCGCGGGCTCGTCGTCGCGCGCGGGGCCGAGCAGGGTTTCGACGAAGCCCTTGATCGAGGCAAGCGGCGTGCGCAGCTCGTGGCTCGCATTGGCCACGAAGTCGGCGCGCATCTGCTCGACCGATTTCAGCTCGGTGATGTCGTTCATGGTGATAACGGTGCTGATGCCGCCCGCCGTGGGCACCGGAAAGCGCTCGATGATGGCGAGGAAATCGCGGATCACCGGCTCTTCGATGCGGAATTCGATCTCGCGGCCCTTCAAATCCTGAATCACGCTGGAGAGCGCATCGAGCAGATACGGGCTCTGGATCACGTCTTTCAGGTATTTGCCCGCCAGGTTCTGGCCAAAAATGGCGCGGGCGGCGCGGTTGGTGCGCACCACTTTCTTCTCGTCATTCACCATGATGAGAATGTCCGGCAGCGTATCGACGAGGATTTCGCGCTCGGTGATGATGGTTTCCATCTGCTTCTTTTTCACGTCCCAGCTGGCCTGCAGCTTCTTCAGCGCTTCGGAAAGCTCGGCGGCGGAACCGATAAAGCGCAGATCGGGCGCGGTCACGCGTTTGTCCTGCGCCAGCTCGCCCACATAATAAGTGAGCTGCGACACGTTCGACAAAAACGGGTAGCACAGCATGCCCGCGGCGAGGAAAATGAAGACATAGGCGTAGATGCCCTCGGGCACCGAGAGGGTGCCGAGAAATACATACAGGCCGAGCATGAGGAGCGCGGGGCTGGTGACGACCAGCACGGTCTTCACAAGGGTATTGAGCGGCACAAGGTTCTTACGCATAGGCCACCGGTAGTAACGCGCCCCGGGCGCAGAGTAAATGGCTTTAGTAGATTAGAGTGGCGCGCCGCAGGCGCGCGAAGGGGGCGTCCCGCCGCCCTTACGGCCCTGCGGGCCTATCCCCCTCGTTCGCTTCGCTCCGGCTCGCGCAGCTGCGGCGCTACGCATCGCGTACTGCAACGTGAGGGCTCTCCAGAGAAATAGGGGTACCCCGCGTAGCGCCGCAGCTGCGCGAGCCGCGTAGCCGAAAGGGTAAGGAGCCGTAGGCGACGAAGGGATAGCAGATCCCTTCCAGCGCGCAGCGCCACTAAAAACCCCAAACCAAACAACCCCTTATACCAAATCCGGCGGCCCGGTTTTTCCTGGTTGACAGCGCGCGTCGCGGCTGTATATTCCCGCCTCCCTTTAGAAGGACATAAGAATATGTACGCAGTTATTATCAGCGGTGGCAAGCAATACCGCGTCACGGCCGGCGACACCATCACGGTGAACAAGTTGGAAGGCGCCGCAGGCGACGCCGTGAAAATCGAGCAAATCCTTTCGCTCTCGGGCGACAAGACCGTGATCGGCAGCCCGACTGTTGCGGGCGCCCTGGTCGAAGCCCAGATCATTGCGCAAACGCGCAACGACACGGTGATCGTGTTCAAGAAAAAGCGCCGCCAGCACTATAAGCGCAAAAACGGCCACCGCCAACCGATGACCAAACTGTTCATCACCAGCGTGGGCCTGAACGGCGAAGTGGCTGCCAAAGCCGAGCCGCGCAAAGTGAGCGAGAAAAAAGCCGCCGCCCCGGCCGCGAAAAAAGCCCCGGCGAAAAAAGAAGCCGCCCCGAAAAAGGCCGCTGCCGCCAAACCGGCTGCTGCCAAAAAACCCGCTGCCAAAAAACCGGCTGCGAAAAAAGAAGCGTAAGGAGTAACTCATGGCTCACAAGAAAGCAGGCGGTTCATCCCGCAACGGTCGCGATTCCGAGTCGAAACGTCTCGGCGTGAAAAAATTCGGCGGTGAAGCGGTGATCGCTGGCAACATCATCATCCGCCAGCGCGGCACGCAATACCACCCCGGCAAAGGCGTGGGCCTTGGCCGCGACTACACCATCTTCGCCGTGATCGACGGCAAGGTGGAGTTCAGCAAAAAAGCTGGCAACAAAAACGTGGTCAACGTGGTTGCCGCCTAAGCGCTGGCACAGCAAAAATGAAAAGGGCCGCCCAGCGGCCCTTTTTTTTATCCGCCAAATGGGCTAGAGACAGGTTATGAAATTCATCGACGAAGCAAAAATCTATGTGAAGTCCGGCAATGGCGGCTCGGGCTGCGTGTCGTTCCGGCGTGAGAAATTCATTCCCGAAGGCGGGCCGGACGGCGGCGATGGCGGGCGCGGCGGCAGCATCATCATGCGCGCCATCGGCGGGCTGAACACGCTGGTCGATTACCGCTTCCAGCAACATTTCAAAGCCAAAAACGGCGGCCACGGCATGGGTAGCCAGCGCTACGGCAAAGCCGCCCCCAACGTCTATCTCGACGTGCCGCTCGGCACCCAGATCTACGACGAAGACCGCGAAACCCTGCTGGCGGATTTCACCGAAATCGGCCAGGAAATCACCCTCGCCAAGGGCGGGCGCGGCGGGCTTGGCAACATCCATTTCAAAAGCTCCACCAACCAGGCGCCGCGCCAGAGCGTGCCCGCCGAACCGGGCGAGGAACGCACGCTGTGGCTGAAGCTGAAACTGCTGTCGGATGCCGGGCTGCTCGGCCTGCCCAACGCCGGGAAATCGACCTTCCTCGCCGCCGTCACCCGCGCCACGCCGAAAATCGCCGATTATCCCTTCACCACCCTGAGCCCCCAGCTAGGCGTGGTGCGCCACGGCGACCATGAATTCGTGCTGGCCGACATTCCCGGCCTGATCGAGGGCGCGGCGGAAGGCCGCGGCCTCGGCCTGCGCTTCCTCGGCCATGTCGAGCGCTGCGGCGTGTTGCTGCATCTCGTCGATGCCACCGCAGAGGATGTGGTCGCGGATTTCGCCACCGTGCGCACCGAACTGGAAGCATATGACGACGCGCTGGCGGCCAAACCCGCCATGCTGGCCATGAACAAATGCGACCAGCTGAGCGCCGAGGAAATCGCCGAGAAGAAAAAAGCGCTGCAGAAAGCGGCGAAAAAAGCGGGCTATGAAGCCACGGTCTACACCATCTCCGCCGCCGCGCGCGAGGGGCTGGACGACGTGCTGGTCGCCATGGCGCAGACCATTCAGGAATATCGCCGCCTGCAGGAGGAAGAACGCCTGCGCAATGCGCCCCTGCCCATCCCCCCCCACGAAGACGACGACGCGCATCATGGCTAAGCCCCGTCCCACCCTGCCCGGGGCGAAACGCATCGTCCTCAAGATCGGCTCCAGCCTGATCGCGCAGGGAGCGGAATGGATGGCGGCGCTGGCCGATGATATCGCCGCGCTGCACGCGCAGGGCAAGGAAGTGATCGTGGTGTCCTCGGGTGCGGTGGCGCTGGGGCGCATGCAGGTGGGCTATGGCAGCAAAAAACTTTCCGTGCCCGAAAAACAGGCCGCCGCCGCCACCGGCCAGCCGCTGCTGATGCGCGCCTGGCGCGAAGCGCTGGAACGCCACGGCATTGCGGTGGCGCAAGTGCTGCTCACCATCGACGATTCGGAAGACCGCAAACGCTACCTGAACGCGCACGCTACGTTCAGCGAATTGCTGTCGCACCGGCTCATTCCCATCGTGAACGAGAACGACACGGTGGCGACCACCGAGCTGAAATTCGGCGATAACGACCGCCTCGCCGCGCGCGTCGCAAGCATGCTGAGCGCCGATGTGCTGGTGCTGTTTTCCGACATTGACGGGCTTTACACCGCCGACCCGCGCAAACACCCCGACGCGACTTTTATCGAACGCGTGGATGCGCTGAGCCCGGAGATTCTGGCGATGGGCGGGGCCGCGCCCTCGCACCAGTCGAATGGCGGCATGAAAACCAAGCTCGACGCGGCGCAGATCGCGCTGGCCGCCGGGTGCCACATGGTGATCGCCCGGGGCGACGCGCCGCACGCGCTGCGAACACTGGCCGAGGACGGGCGCGCGACGTGGTTTGTCGCCAGCACCTCGCCGCAGCTGGCGCGCAAGCGGTGGATTGCGAGCACGGTGGTAAGCCGCGGTGGCGTGGTGATCGACGAAGGTGCCGAGCGCGCACTGACGCAGGGCAAGAGCCTGCTGCCCGCCGGCGTGAAACAGGTGAGCGGCAGCTTCGAGCGCGGCGACAGCATCGCCGTTACCAACCTCACCGGCACGCTGATTGCGCGCGGCATCGCCGCCTACAGCGCCGAGGAAGCCCATAAAATCATGGGCAAAAAAACCGCCGATATCGCGGCGATTCTCGGCTATGCCGGGCGCGATACGCTGATTCACCGCGACGACCTGGTGCTGGTATGAATGGCATCCCTGCATTCGCCGGAAAGCTCGAGCGCTTCCTCGCCAACCTGGTCGATTCGCTAGCCACCATGCTGCTGCCAGCAGCCGTGCTGGCGGTGCTGCATCTGGGCATGAACAGCCCGCTGGGCCTTATCATCACCTTCGCGGCCAACGCGGTGTATTTCACCGCCTTCACCGCCGGCCCGTGGCAGGCCACGCCCGGCCAGCGCCTGTTCGGCATGGTGGTGGCGCGGCTGGATGGGCGGCTGTTGGGCCGCCGCGAGGCGCTGGAGCGATTCCTCGCCTATTACATTCCCTCGCTGCCCATGTACCTGAGCGACATGGACCAGAACCTGCTGGCCAAAATCGCTTTGTGGTTGGTGATCGTGTGGTTTTCGCCTATTTTGTGGCGGGCCGATCGCCGCGGCGTGCATGATTTGCTGTGCGGTACGATTGTGGTCACGGGGAAACGATGAGCGAACTTACCACCATGCTGGAACAGCTCGGCGCGCAAGCGCGCGAGGCGTATCGCGCGCTCGCCACCGCCAGTGCCGAACAGAAAACACGCGCGCTGCATGCGGCGGCCAGCGCCATTCGCGCCGCCAGCGACGAGATTTTGCGCGCCAACGCACAGGATATGGAAGATGGCGCGCAGCTGAGCGCCGCCGTGCGCGATCGCCTGCAGCTCACGCAAGCGCGGGTCGATGCCATGGCCGACGCGGTCGACCAGGTGGCCGCCTTGCCCGACCCGATCGGCGCGGTGCTGGAACAATGGGAGGTGGCGAGCAACGGCCTGCGTATTGAAAAACGCGCCGTGCCAATGGGCGTGATCGGCATGATTTACGAATCGCGCCCGAACGTGACCGCCGACGCGGCGGCCATTGCGGTGAAGGCGGGCAACGCAGTGATCCTGCGCGGCGGTTCGGACTCGGCCCGCACCAGCGCGGTGATCGCGCAGGCCATGCGCGCCGGGCTGGCGCAAGCTGGGCTGCCCGCAAACGCCGTGCAGCCGATGCCCACGCAAGACCGCGACGCGGTGGGCTGGATGCTGGGCGCGCAGGGCGTGATCGACATTATCATTCCACGCGGCGGCAAATCGCTGACCGAACGCGTGGCGCGCGATTCGCGCGTGCCCACCCTGCTGCATCTGGAAGGCAACTGCCATATCTACCTGCATGCGGCGGCGAGCGCGGCCACGGCGCGCAACGTGGTGCACAACGCCAAGCTGCGCCGCACGGGCATTTGCGGCGCGCTGGAATCGCTGCTGGTCGACGCGGCGGTGGTGGAAACGATTGGCCGCGACGTGGTGCGCGATTTGCTGGATGGCGGCGTGGAAGTGCGCGGCGACGACGCCATTCAGGCGCTTGATGCGCGCGTGGTGCCCGCCCGCGATGCCGATTGGGGCACCGAATATCTCGAGAAAATTATCTCGGTGAAAATGGTGCCATCGCTGGATGCCGCGATTGCGCATATCAACACCTACGGCTCGCACCACACCGATGCGATCATCACGGAAGATGCGAGCGCCGCCGACCGCTTCACCGCCGCCGTCGATAGCGCGATTGTGATGGTGAATGCCAGCACGCAATTCGCCGATGGCGGCGAGTTCGGCTTCGGGGCTGAAATCGGCATCGCCACGGGCCGCCTGCATGCGCGCGGGCCGGTGGGCGCCGCCCAGCTCGCGACCTATAAATACGTGGTGACGACCACCGCGCCCGAGGGCGCCACCCGTGCCGGGTAAGCGGCGCATCGGGCTGCTTGGGGGCTCGTTCAACCCGGCGCATGCGGGGCACCTGCATATTTCGCTCGAGGCGCTGAAGCGCCTGAAGCTCGATGAAATCTGGTGGCTGGTTTCGCCGCAGAACCCGCTGAAATCGACCGACGGCATGGCAGATTACGCGACACGCCTGCGCTTCGCCCGCCAGCTTGCGCGCCACCCGCGCATTCGCGTGCTGGATATCGAGGCGCGGCAGGGGCTGTATTACACCATCGATACCGTGCGCTACCTCACGCGCCGCCAGCGCAACACGCAATTTGTGTGGCTGATGGGGGCCGATAACCTCGCGCATTTCCACCGCTGGCGGGCATGGCGGGAGATCGCCCGGCGGGTGCCGATTGCCGTGCTGGATCGCGCGCCCTATGCGCTGCGGGCCCTGCACGCACCGTTTGCGCGCACATTCCGTATGGCGCGCTTAGGCACAGCCCACGCCGCGTTATTGGCAGAAAACCCTTGCCCCGCATGGGTTTACCTGTCATTGCCCCGCCACCCGCTTTCCGCCACCTATTTGCGAAAAACACTTGGAAAAGCCGCCTTTGTGATTCATAATTACGTCATCGATCGCGCATAGGAGATGCTTACGTCGACCACCGTCAAACGCGCTGTGAAAAACAGCACCGCTAAAAAGACCGTTGCCAAAAAAGCCGCCGCCAAACCTGCCAGCAGCCCCCAACCGTCGAAGCTCAATCCCGCCCTCAAATGGCGGGACGCGATTGCGCACGCGCTCGATGAAAACAAAGCCGAGGACATCACCGTGCTCGATTTGAAGGATAAATGCTCCTTCACCGATTTCATGATCGTGGCCTCGGGCCGCAGCGCGCGCCATGTTGCGGCGCTGGCCGACCATGTGGTGGAAGGCGTGCGCAAGGCCGATGGGCATGTCATGTCGGTGGAAGGCAAGGAAACCGGCGACTGGGTGCTGATCGACGCAGGCGATGTGGTGGTGCATATCTTCCGCCCGGAAATCCGCCAGTTCTACAACATCGAGAAAATGTGGGCGATCCCGCTGCCTACTGCATAGGGCCATGAAGATCATCATCGCCACGGTTGGCAAAGCGAAGAAGACCGCCGAAGCCGAACTGGTCGCGCGCTACCTGAAACAAACCCGCTGGGACGTGACGCTGAAGGAAATTCCCGACGCGCCCTCAGGCCTGCCGAGCGCCGAGCGCAAACGCTGGGAAGCAGAGAAAATCGCCGCGCTGCTCGATGCCGACACCCGCCTCATCGCGCTCGACGGCAATGGCGAGCAGCTCACCAGCCCGCAATTCGCGCAGCTCATTTCCGGTGCGCAAAGCCAGTATGTGAAACGCCTGCTGTTCGCCATCGGCGGGCAGGACGGGCTGGATACCAGCCTGCTGGGCGAGGCCAAACGCATCATCGCGTTCGGCAAGGCCACCTGGCCGCACCAGCTGGTGCGCGCGCTGCTGGCCGAGCAGGTTTACCGCGCCTACACACTCAGCATCGGCCACCCGTACCATAGCGGACACTAGCGGCGCAGCGCGCCATTCCCCACTTGCAAGGATTGCTTGGGGTGCTACACCCAGAGCATGACGAATACACCTGCAAAACCTGTCGTTTTATGCATCCTCGATGGCTGGGGCGAGCGCGAGGAAATGGCCGATAACGCCATCGCCCAGGCGCACACGCCGGTGATGGATGGGCTGCGCGCGACCTACCTGCGCGGCGTGCTTTCCGCTTCGGAGCAGGATGTGGGCCTGCCCAGCGGCCAGATGGGCAATTCCGAAGTGGGCCACATGAATATCGGCGCAGGCCGCGTGGTGATGCAGGACCTGCCACGCATCGACGCCGCCATAGAAAGCGGCGCACTGGCAAAGAATGCTGCGCTGCAATCATTCATTGCTGCGCTGCAGCAAGGCGGCGGCACCGCGCATCTGCTCGGCCTCGCCTCCGACGGTGGGGTGCATGCGCATATCGCGCACATCGCGGCGCTCGCGGGGCTACTGAAAAACGCCGGCGTGAAGGTCGCGCTCCATCTGTTTACCGACGGGCGCGATGT
>JBIISI010000108.1:0-4168 GCA_044341105.1 Rickettsiales bacterium
GTGGTCTGGCTGTTGAGCAGTCCGAGATCGATGATGTCGTTGTCGTTACCACCGGTGGTCTGGCTGTTGAGCAGTCCGAGATCGATGATGTCGTTGTCGTTACCACCGGTGGTCTGGTTGTTGAGCAGTCCGAGATCGATGATGTCGTTGTCATTGCCGCCAGTGGTCTGGCTGTTGAGGAGCCCGAGATCAATGATGTCGTTATCATTACCGCCGGTGGTTTGGTTGTTGAGCAGCCCGAGATCGATGATATCGTTGTCGTTGCCATGAATGGTGGTGTTGCCAAGTAGGTCGATATCAAGCAGGTCGTTGTCGTCGCCATGGATAACGGTGTTGTTGACGATGTCGATATCGATCAGGTTGGTGTCGCCACCCTGAATGGTGGTGGTGTTGATGATATCGATATCCAGCACGGTGGTATTGTTTTGCACCAGGTTAATCACGGTGTTGATGATGTCGATTTCAATGAGTGTATTGCCGCCATGATCCGGGTGGCAGGGCGGGGCGCAATGGCCGCCATCGGCGGCGCCATCCTGCCCCGGTGTGCCGGGGAGTCCATCGCTGCCATTGGTGCCGCTACTGCCATGGCTGCTGCTGCCATTGCTTCCATTGCTGCCTTGTGCACCGGCATTCGCGGGCAGGGAAAAACCAGAGAATGCGGCGGCCACCACCGGCGCTGCTGCCCCAAGGGCGGTGGTGGCAAGCGACGGCAGTGCGCTCGTGGCCGTGGAGACCTGATGGAACAGGGATGCGGGCGTAACGGGGGCGCTGGCGATGGCATCGGGTGCGGCGAATGCGGTGGTGCTTTCCGCCAGTGCAATGGGGGTGGATACCATGGGGCTTGCAGCCGTAGCGGGAAGGGCGGCATCGGAGCCGGGGCCGTCGAAGCTGCGGATGTTGGCGGCGTTCGTAAACAGGCTGGCCACGTTCAGGCTGCCGCTTCCCGCAATGTGATCGGCGAGCATGGGGCTATCCGAGAGTTGGTAAAAATCGGCGTGCAGGCGTTTGGTGATGCTGTCCATGGGTGACTCCAAAAAAACAATCCAAGGTTGCTCAACCATAGCGCCGAATTGGTTAATGAGTTATTAATATTTGAGGGTATTCTATCGAAAAAACCAATGAAGATTGGAAATAAAGCAAATAATTGCGAGATTGCATCAGGTTGTAAAAAATCTTCATAGCAGAACGGAATCTTTCTGGATCGCGAGTGGAAAAAGAAGTATTGCTACTATAGGTTGTGATTGCATAAGAAGCCGTGAGGGTTGATGCTGTACGTCGCAGAGGGTGCAATAGGCTGGTGGATGCTGACGCTCGTGCTGCTTGGGCTGTGTGGCTGGCAAGGGTGGTGCCTGCGTCATTATCGGGCGACGGCGCGGCGCGCGGCGGAACAGGCCGCGCAGGCGGCCCTGCAGGCGGCCCGCAAAAGTGAATTCCTGGCAACGATGAGCCATGAAATCCGCACGCCGCTCAACGGCATTATCGGTACGACGGAGCTGCTGCTGGACGGCGAATGGCCCGCCCATCAGCAGGCGCAGCTGGGCACGGTGCTGAATTCGGCGGAGTCGCTGCTCTACATCGTGAACGACGTGCTCGATTTTTCAAAAATCGAAAGCGGTAAGCTGCTGCTCGACGACAAATCGTTTTCGCCGCGTGCCTTGCTGGCGGAAGTGGTGGCGGCCACCCTGCCGAAACTGCGCGAGCGCCCGACCGATGCGCGGCTGGAAATTGTGTGCAGCGTGGCGCGTGATTTTCCGGCCGCCCTGCGCGGCGACGCCATGCGCCTGCGGCAGGTGCTGCTGAACCTGACTGCCAATGCGGTGAAGTTCACGCCGCGCGGGCATGTGGTGCTGCGCGCCGAGTGGACGGAAGACCGCACCGCCGTGCGCTATTGCGTGGAGGATACGGGCATTGGCATTGCGAGCGATAAACGCGAAGTGATTTTTACCAAATTCACGCAGGCCGAGGGGGCCGACACCGCCGGGAAATATGGTGGCACGGGGCTGGGGCTTGCCATTTGCCGCCAACTGGTGTGGCTGATGGAGGGCACCATTCATGTGGCGGCATCCGCCGGGGGTGGTTCGATTTTTACCGTGGAAATCCCCGCGCGCGTGGAGTCCGGGGCGGCGGAGCGCGTTATGGTGCCGCCGGTTTCCGGCCGACGCGCCATGATCGTGGAGCCCTGCGCCCCGGCGGCGGAATGGCTGCAAACCCTGCTGGGTGAATGGGGCATGCGCTGCTTTGTGGCCAGCGACCTGCAGGGATTGCGGGATATATTGGAGATGGCCAATCGGCACCAATTGCCGATGGATTACCTGTTCACCGCGCACACCCTGCCGGACGGCGATGAAATACAGGCGCTTCAACTTTGTGCCAGCCTTCAACCCGTCGGAGCCTGCCGTTTTATTGGCATGAGCCAATGCCCCTCGGCGCATGCGGGTGCGGCGTTTGGCGAGGCGGGGGGGCATGGCTATGTGCGCAAGCCGATCGTGCGCGAGCAATTGGCATGGCTGCTGGCGCGGGTGGAAGAGGCGGGCGGCGCGTTTGTCGATAGCGGGATACCGGGGGCGGCGAGCCCCGCAAAGGCCGGCGCGGCCGCCGTCTATGATGATTACGGCAACGCGACGGTGCTGCTGGTGGAAGATAACCGCGTCAATCGCGAGATGGCGCTTGGCATGCTGGCAAAATTCAACGTTGGCGTGGTGGTGGCTGGCGATGGGGCCGAGGCGCTGGCGCTGGCACACACCCGGCCCTTTGATCTGATCCTCATGGATTGCCAGATGCCGGGCATGGACGGGTTCGAGGCAAGCCGCATCCTGCGCCAGCGCATGCAACGCGACGAATTGCCACGCATGCCGATTATCGCCCTCACGGCGAGCGCCATGAAGGGCGACCGCGAACGCTGCTTAGAGGCGGGCATGGATGATTACCTGTGCAAGCCACTGCGCATGGCCGACATGAAAACCATGCTGGCGCGCTGGCTGAAACCCGTCACGCAGGAGCATGCGGCATGAGTACCACGCCTTCGTCGCTGAACCTGCCATGGCGGCTGCGCATGGAGCTGATTGCCAGTTCGGTGGCGATTAACACGCTGATGCTGGCGATGCCGGTGGCCACCCTGCAGATTTATGACCGCGTGCTGCCCCGGCCCGGTGGCGGCACGCTGGTGATGCTGGCGGTGGGCGTGGCGGGGGCGATTCTGCTGGAGATGGCGCTGCGCCTTGCGCGAGCACGGGTGACGAATGCCATTGGCCGCCAGTATGAGCGCCGCCACAGCGCGCAGCTGGTGGCGCACGCGCTGGGCAGTTGGGTACTGCCTGCGCGCCAGTGCGAAAGCGGCGAATATGTGCAGGCCATGGGCGCGATAGCCCGCATGAAGGATTATGCCGTGCAACGCCTGATCGCGCTATCGGTGGATGTGCCGTATGTCGTGCTGTTCCTTGCGCTGCTTGGGGTGATCGGTGGCCCGCTGGCATTGGTGCCGCTGGTGGCCATGGTGGCGTTTGCGCTGCTGGTGGTGCATTGGGGGCTGCGCCTGCGCCGCGCCATTGCCGAACGCAACGCCGCCGACGAACAGCGCTACGGCTTCATGCTGGAAACGCTGGCCGGGGCGCATGCGATCAAGGCGCTGGGGCTGGAGCCGCGCTTTACGCACCGTTTTCAGCACCTGCAATGGCAGGCCGGGCGCAGTGGGCTTGCCATTGCATGGATCAATCACACGATGGCGGCCATGGCGGCCATCTTTTCGCAGATGATGGTGGTGGCAGTTGTGGCAGTGGGCGCGCCGCTGGTGATTGAAAACCAACTGAGCATGGGCGCGTTGATTGCCTGCGTGTTGCTCTCGGGGCGACTGGTGCAGCCGCTTCAGCATGCGCTGGTCTGCTGGATGGGCTATCAGGAATTCGAGCAGGCCCGCCAGCAGGTCATGCGCATCACTGCGTTGCCGTTGCAGCCCATGCGCGAGCAGGAAGAGGCGGCCATTCGTGGTCGGGTGGTGTGGAGCGGGCTTGGCTTCCGCTATCGCCCGGAGATGCCCATGGTGGTGCAGGGGGTGCAGCTTGAGGTGCAGCCGGGCGAGGCGGTGGGCATTTGCGGCCCGGCGGGTGCGGGGCGCACGACCTTGCTGAAATTGCTGGCCGGGCTGCTCGACCCCACGGAAGGCGACGTGCGG